>JAIXSF010000344.1 GCA_027484835.1 Rhizobiaceae bacterium
CAACCAATGAAGAGATGATCACCGACATCTTCCGCTCGTCGGTCAAGTCCTACAAGAGCTTGCCGCTCAACCTCTACCACATCCAGCTGAAGTTCCGTGACGAGATCCGTCCGCGCTTCGGCACCATGCGTTCGCGCGAATTCCTGATGAAGGATGCCTATTCCTTCGACCTGACCCAGGCCGACGCAATCCACTCCTACAACAAGATGTTCGTGGCTTATCTGCGCACCTTCGATCGCCTCGGGCTGCGCGCCATTCCGATGCGTGCCGATACCGGCCCGATCGGCGGCAACCACAGCCACGAATTCATCATCCTTGCCGACACCGGTGAATCGGAAGTCTTCTGCCACAAGAGCTTTGTCGATTTCGACATTCCGTCCGTCGACACCGATTTCGACAGCGTCGAGGGCCTGCAGTCGATCTTCGACAAGTGGACCTCGGTCTATGCTGCTACATCCGAAATGCACGACGAAGCCGCTTTCGACGCCATCGGCGAGAATGATCGCCTTTCGGCGCGTGGCATCGAAGTCGGCCATATCTTCTACTTCGGCACGAAGTATTCCGAGCCGATGGGTGCCAAAGTGCAGGGTCCCGATGGCAAGGAACACCTTGTCCACATGGGCTCCTACGGCATTGGTCCGACGCGCCTTGTTCCCGCCATCATCGAAGCCTCGCATGACGAGAACGGAATCATCTGGCCGGCTTCGGTCGCGCCTTTCGATGCCGTCGTTATCAACATGAAGCCCGGCGACGAAGGCTGCGACACGACCTGTGACCGTCTCTACGTCGCGCTGCAGAATGCCGGCAAGGACGTCCTCTACGACGACACGGACGATCGCGCCGGCACGAAGTTCGCGACTGCCGATCTGATCGGTGTCCCCGTCCAGGTGATCGCCGGCCCCCGTGCCGTCGCTGCCGGCGAAGTCGAGCTGAAGGATCGCAAGACCGGCGCTCGCGAGACCCTCACGATCGAGGCCGCGATCAACAAGCTGACGGCCTGAGGCTCTCCGCTTCAAGCCGAACCGAGACTGGGTGAGCGAGACCGCGGATCCCGAGGCAAGGAGAAACCATGGCGACGACGGCCGCTGGCAACGACACGGTGGAAACGGGCAAGGCCGGATCGGCCCGGGCCTTTTCGGGCTTTGAACGCATGGTGGCCTGGCGTTATCTGCGCGCGCGCCGCAAGGAAGCCTTCATTTCCGTGATCGCCGGCTTCTCCTTCATCGGCATCATGCTCGGTGTGGCGACACTGATCATCGTCATGGCGGTGATGAACGGCTTCCGCACGGAACTCGTGTCCCGCATCCTCGGCATCAACGGTCACATGATCGTCCAGGCCGTCGACCAGCCACTCAGCGACTATGCGGGCCTGGCCGAACGCTTTGCCGCCGTGCCCGGCGTCACCATGGCGCTGCCGCTGGTCGAAGGCCAGACGCTCGCCTCGGGTCGCGAAGGGGCGGGGAGCGGTGCCCTGGTTCGCGGCATTCGCCCGGACGATCTGACCAAGCTGACCGTGGTATCCTCCAATATCCGCTCGGGCGACATGGTGGGTTTCGCCACAGGGCAGGGCGTGCTGATCGGTTCGCGCATGGCCGCCCAACTGGGGCTCAGCGCAGGCGACACCATCACGCTTGTCTCGCCGGAAGGCGACGTCACGCCGCTCGGCGTCAACCCGCGCGTCAAATCCTATCCCGTCTCGGGGATCTTCGAGATCGGCATGTCGGAATATGACGCCTCGATCATCTACATGCCGCTCGAAGAGGCGCAGCTCTATTTCAATGTCGAGGGCATCGTTCAGTCGATCGAGCTCTTCATCTCCGATCCCGACGCCGTGGATGATCTTCGGCCGCTGATCGAGGAGGCTGCCGGTCGACAGATCTTCCTCACCGACTGGCGCCAGCGCAACCAGACCTTCTTCTCGGCGCTGCAGGTCGAGCGCAACGTCATGTTCATGATCCTGACCCTGATCGTGCTGGTTGCGGCCCTGAACATCATCTCGGGCCTGATCATGCTGGTGAAGGACAAGGCAAGCGATATCGCGATCCTGCGCACCATGGGCGCGACTTCTGGCGCCATCATGCGCATCTTCTTCATGACAGGTGCTGCGATCGGCACGGTCGGCACGATTGCAGGCGTCGCGCTGGGTGTCATCGTCTGTCTCAACATCGAGAGCATCCGCCAGTTCTTCTCCTGGGTGTCGGGCACCGTGCTCTTCGATCCCGAGCTTTATTTCCTGAGCCAGCTGCCGGCCGACATGAACATGAGCGAGACGATCTCTGTCGTCGTCATGGCGCTCAGCCTGTCTTTCATGGCGACCATCTTCCCGGCCTGGCGGGCCTCGCGTCTGGATCCGGTCCAGGCCCTGCGTTACGAATGAGGATGCCGAATTCCATGGCCAAAGACGTCGTTCTCTCGCTTTCCGGCATCGATCGCCATTACGGCCAGGGCGAAACCGTGCTTTCGATCCTGAAGGGGGCAGACTTCACGCTGCGCACCGGTGAGACTGTTGCACTCGTGGCGCCCTCCGGGACGGGCAAGTCGACCCTGCTG
>JAIXSF010000023.1 GCA_027484835.1 Rhizobiaceae bacterium
CGTCCTGCCCGTCCGCGGCGTCGCGCTGGCGGCGGTGGTGGCGGCAACAACCGCAACCATCAGGGCCAGGGCCAGGGTCGCGGCAAGTCCGAAGGCGGCGCGAAGGCCGATGGTGGACGCCCCGCTGGCAAGCCCGGTCACCGCAAGGGTGGCAATGGCGGCGGTCAGAACCGCTCCGCCAACGGCGGTCAGGGCCGTCCTAGCAACGGCCAGGGTCGTCCGGCCCGTTCCGGCACGGCCGGTGGACGTCGCCGCGAGGCATGAGCCTCGGCACGATCCGGTAAGAATTGATCATGGCGCGGCACCCACCGCGCCATTTTCTTTTGGCTGCATGCGATCCGCTTGGTTATTCGGGCACCGAAACCGTCTTGCGGTTGGTCAGGTAGACGCCGACCATGACGACACAGGTCCCGACCATCATCGGAACCGTCAGCTCCTCGCCAAAGGCGATGGCAGCCTCGAGCGCCGCGAGCGGCGGCACGAGATAAATCAGCGAAGCCGCCTTGGAAACATCGCCGCGGCGAATGAGATAAAGCAGAAGTGCAATCGCCCCCATCGAAATGCCGATGACCGACCAGGCGAGCGTGGCGAAAAAGCCGAGGCTCCAGTCGATGCGCAGATTTTCGAGCGCCAGCGCCGCCGGAATGGTGACGATCAGCGCGCCGACATATTGCAGCGTCGCGACAGCCCTGAGATCCCCGTCCCGAACGAACCTCTTCTGATAGATCGTGCCGATGGTCACGCAGGCCATGGCGACCACGTTGACGGCCACCGCATAGGCGGGAATGGTCGAGGCATCGATGATCAGCACCTTCGGCAGCACCGCGATTGCCACGCCGACGAAACCGACGACGAGGCCGATGCGCTGCGCCGTACTGAGGTTTTCGCCGATCAGATAGGCAGCGGCGATCCCCGTCATCAGCGGCTGCAATCCGGCGATGATGCCGGACAACGCTGCCGGCACACCATGGCCGATCGCCCACCATACCATGCCGAGATAGAGCCCGTGCAGGAACATGCCCGAGACCACGGCATGCAGCCACCCGGCACGATCCTTCGGAAAGGATACGCCCCCCAGCCGACAGACCAGGTAGAAGAGCACGACGGCCGTCCCGTAGCGCACGACGAGGAAGGTCAAGGGATCGGCAAAGAAGGTCGCATACTTGGCGGAGACCCAGCCCGTCGACCAGAGCAGAACGAAAAGGACGGGCGCAAGCCGGGCAAGGGTCATGAATCGCTATCTTTCCTGGGCCGGGACGCATGTCTCCGGTGAGACGCCTCGATACTGCGCCGCCGCCGCAGGGTCAAAAGAGTTTTCCTGCAGACCTCTGTGAATTCCGTTCATGCGCCTCGACAGAAATTTTCGCGCCGGCTTATGCCTATTTATTCATCAAACACGGATCCGCGCGTCTGACCGAATGTGACGATATGCCAAATCACGCAGGAGTAGAGCGACATGAAAAGGCATCACAAGGCGAAAACTGCCTAACGTTTGCGCGAACGCCTCGAATTCGTGCAGACGATGAACCGCCTCTTTCTGTGACAGCAGCCAGCGAACGTCCTTGCATTGGCCAAATGGTTGTATTCAAATGACCAAAAAAGGGGATGGCGCCATTGGCATTTGATGAAATGATCACTGCGGAGGATGCTCCGCGCGGACCTTACCAGAACTATTTCGATTGGTATTCAAGCCAGGACCCGGCAAGGCTTCTGGCGAAATCGCGGGATGCTGAAAACATCTTCCGCAAGACGGGCATCACTTTCGCCGTCTATGGCCATGCCGACAGCTCCGAAAAGCTGATCCCATTCGACATCATCCCGCGCATCATCTCCGGCCGTGAATGGCGCAAGCTTGCCCAGGGCATCGAACAGCGCGTGCTGGCGCTCAACGCCTTCCTCGATGACATCTACCACAAGCAGGAGATCATTCGGGCCGGCCGCATCCCGCGCGAACTGATCGAGAAGAATGTCGCCTTCCTGCCCGAGATGATCGGCTTTCGTCCGCCCGGTGGCGTCTATACCCACATCGTCGGTACCGACATCGTGCGTACCGGCGAGGATCAGTTCTACGTTCTCGAAGACAATGCCCGCACGCCTTCCGGCGTCTCCTACATGCTGGAGAACCGGGAAACCATGATGCAGATGTTCCCCGAGCTCTTCCAGCTCAACAAGGTGCAGCGCGTCGAGGACTACCCCTATCTGCTACGTCAGTCGCTTGCCTCGCTCGCGCCTCCCGGCTGCAAGGGCAAGCCGCGCGTCGCAGTGCTGACCCCGGGCATCTACAATTCCGCCTATTACGAGCACTCCTTCCTCGCCGACATGATGGGCGTGGAGCTTGTCGAAGGCTCGGACCTGCGCGTTATCGACGGCAAGGTGAAGATGCGCACGACGCGCGGTTACGAGGCAATCGACGTGCTCTATCGCCGCGTCGACGATGATTTCCTCGATCCGCTTACCTTCCGGCCCGATTCGGCACTCGGTATTCCCGGCATCATGGATGTCTACCGCGCCGGTCACATCACCATCGCCAACGCGCCCGGAACCGGTATCTCCGACGACAAGGCGATCTACTCCTACATGCCCGAGATCGTCGAGTTCTATACCGGCCGCAAGGCCCTGCTCGAGAACGTGCCGACCTGGCGCTGCTCGGAAGCCGACAGCCTGAAATACGTGCTCGAGCATCTGGAAGAACTCGTGGTCAAGGAAGTCCACGGCTCCGGCGGCTACGGCATGCTGGTCGGGCCGACCGCCTCCAAGAGGGAACGTGCCGACTTCGCCGAAAAGCTGAAGGCACGCCCCTCGAACTATATCGCCCAGCCGACGCTGTCGCTCTCGACGGTGCCGATCCTCGTCAACAAGGGGATCGCCCCCCGACACGTCGACCTTCGTCCCTATGTCCTCGTCTCCGACAAGGTGCAGATCATCCCCGGTGGTCTGACCCGTGTAGCCCTCAAGCAGGGCTCGCTCGTGGTCAATTCCAGCCAGGGCGGCGGCACCAAGGATACCTGGGTACTGGAGGACTGACATGGTCATGCTCGGAAGAACTGCCAACGGCCTCTTTTGGATGTTCCGCTACATCGAG
>JAIXSF010000289.1 GCA_027484835.1 Rhizobiaceae bacterium
CTTCGACATAACCCGTCGCGGTGATGTAATTGGTCAGCGCATCGACCCAGACATACATTACATGCTTGTCGTCGCCGGGCACCTTGATGCCCCAGTCAAAGGTGGTGCGCGAGATCGACAGGTCCTTGAGACCCGACTTGACGAAGGAAATGACCTCGTTGCGGCGCTCGTTCGGACCGATAAAGTCAGGCTGCTCCTCGTAGAGTTTCAGCAGCTTGCCTTCATAGGCCGAGAGCTTGAAGAAGTAGCTCTCCTCTTCCACCCATTCGACCGGCGTCCCCTGCGGCCCGTAGCGCACGCCATCGGCGCGCAGCTCGGTTTCCTCTTCCTGGTAATAGGCCTCGTCGCGCACCGAATACCAGCCGGCATAACCGCCCTTGTAGACGTCGCCATTCTTCTCCATCCGCCGCCAGACTTCCTGCACCGTCTCGTGATGGCGCTTTTCGGTCGTGCGGATGAAGTCGTCGTTCGAGGCGTTGAGCAGCTTGCCCATTGCGCGGAATTCGTTGGAATTCCGCTCGGCCAGTTCCTCTGGCGAAATGCCTTCGGCGCGTGCCGTCTGCTGCATCTTCTGCCCGTGTTCATCCGTGCCCGTCAGGAAGAACACATCCCGGCCGTCGAGCCGCTGGAACCGCGCCATGGCGTCCGTCGCGATCAGCTCATAGGCATGGCCGATATGCGGCTTGCCGTTCGGATAGGAGATGGCAGTGGTGATGTAGAAGGGATCGCTCATGGCTTCTTGTTGTCTTTTCGTCGGTTGCGATGTCACGGGCCGGACAATGGCGGCACGGAAGGTCCGGCCATGAACGGCAAAAACAAATGGGGTCGAACGCTCTTAAAACATTCCGGCGGCTTTAGGAACATCCGTTTTGCTGCAGCGCCACGAAGCCGATCGCGGCGCGTCAGCGCACGATCGCCGCCAGCACGTCGAGCATGGTCTGCTTGCGGTCGAGATTATAGGCGGCCGCGACGCCGAGCTGCTGGTTGATGACCGAAGACAGCCGCGCATAGTGCTCGGCACCGGCAAGATCACCCGCCATGGCAAGCCTCCGCGCCGTCTCCGCGAGATGATCCCCCAGATGTTCGGTGAAGAAGCCGAAGGCAACCTCACTGTCCTTGCCCGATAGCGCCTCGGCAATCTTGAACATCATCTTTCGCTGCGCCGGGCCGGATGACGCCAGCATCTGCTCGAAGGCTTCGAGTATGTCGGCGCCACCGTAATTGACGAGCTTCAATGCACGCGCGACGCTACCCTTGGCGAGCGCCAGCACGGCATCGCGCTTGCCGGCGGGAATGCTGAGGCCCAGCTGCCCCAGCGCCTGATCCATCGCCTGAGGCGACAGTTCGTGCAGCCGAAGCGGCAGGCAGCGCGAGCGGATCGTCGGCAAGAGCTTGCCCGGCGCATGGGACAGCACCAGGAACATCGCCCGCTTCGGCGGCTCCTCGAGGATCTTCAGAATGGCGTTCGCGGCATTGCGGTTAAGGTCGTCGGCGGGATCGATGATCACGATGCGCCAGTTGCCCGTGCCCGACGTCTGGGCGAAGAAATGCCCTGCCTTGCGCACCTCGTCGACCGTGATCGCGGTCCTCATGCGTCCCGTCTTCTCGTCCACCGGTCGCGCCAGATGCAGAAGATTGTGGCTCGCACCCGACGCAAGCTGCCGGGTCACCGGATGGTCCGGATCCGGATCGGAAATCACCTCCGGCGCCTGGGCCGGATCGGGATTCCGCAGAATGTGATTGGCAAACCGAAAGGCAAGCGTCGCCTTGCCGATCCCTTCGGGGCCTTCGATCAGGACGGCATGATGCCCCTTCCCCGACCGATAGCTACGCGCCAGGAACTCTTCCGCCACCTCATGCCCGAACAGCCTGACATTGCTGACCGGCGCAATCGCCCCGTCAAGAAGCCCTGCCCTCTCTTCGCTCATGAGTGTGCCGCCTGCCCGCCGGCACGCTCGATACCGGAGACCTGCGCAATCACCAGCAGAACTTCCGAGAGAATGTCCCGCGCGATCCGATCCTTGTCCAGAGAGGCGTCCACCACCCGACAACGCTCTGGCTCCCGGCCGGCGATGTCGAGAAAGCCCTGCCGGCGCTTCTCGTGGATCTCGAGCTTTTCCTTCTCGAACCGATCAGGCGCGGCACCCTCGGCCGATTCTCCGGCTCGCCTGCGCGCCCGCTGCAGCCCGACTTCCGCCGGCAGATCAAGCACCAGCGTCACGTCGGGCATTGAGGACCCGATCGAGACGCGCTCGAGCGCTGCCATGAGCGGCGGTTCGATATTGCCGGTCACGCCCTGATAGACGCGGGAAGAATCAACGAAGCGGTCGCAAAGCACGATCTCGCCACGACCAAGTGCCGGCCGGATCACGCAATCGAGATGGTCGGCCCGTGCTGCGGCGAACAGCAGCGCCTCCATGCGCACGCCGAACGGTTCGGCCGCACCGGACAGCAGCACATGCCGCAACGCTTCCGCTCCCGGCGAGCCACCCGGTTCTCGCGTGGTCACCACCGTGTGGCCGCGTGCGCGCAAGGCTTCGGCAAGCAGGCGGATCTGGGTCGACTTGCCGGCCCCCTCGCCTCCTTCGAAACTCACGAACAATCCGCGTGCCGTCGCCAATGCCTTGTCTGCTTCCCGCCTTGGGCGTTTGAGATAATGCCCGTCAGGGCTTGCCTACGGCTCTAAACCAAGATGGCACCCCGCGAAACCGCGAAGAGCCTCCTCGCTCCAAATTTTCCGTCAGATCCAGAAGAACAGAAGTTCGATCACCGCATCCCAGGCCCGCTGACGAAGCGTGCCGACCTCGACCGTGGCAGCACTCTTCAAGGGAACACTGACCAGCGGCCGCTCGCCGGAGAAGACGTTGAGTGTGGCGATCTCCCGATCTGCCGCGACCGGCGGATTGAGCGGCCAGCGATAGACGATGCGTGCCTGCAGCCGCTCGGGATTGTTGATCGGCACATAGACTTCGACCGGCTTTGCCGCCACCAGGGGTACCGTCGACTGCGCACCGCCATAGACGCTCGCTTCACCGATCACTTCGCCGGACTTGAAGAGCGTGCGCATCTCGAAGCTGTCGAACCCCCAGTTCAGGAGCCGGCTCGCCTCTTCTGTCCGCTCCTTGTCGGTCGCAACACCGCTCAATCCTAGAAACAGCCGCCGCCCGTTACGCTCCATGGAGGCGACCATGGCAAAACCGCTGCCTTCGGCAAAGCCGGTGCCCAACCCGTCCGCCCCGAAGGCGAGAAGCGGATTGCGGTTGCGCTGCAGGATCTTGTTCCACTCGAATTCCGGCAGTGCGAAGGTCTTGTAGAGGTCGGGATAGGTCTCGACGAGGTGCCGCGAGAGCTTCACCAGGTCAAAGAGTGTCGAGCTGTTGTCGGGATGCGGCAGGCCGGTCGCATTGCCGAAGCGGCTGTCGGCGAGACCGAGTTCGGCGGCCCGTGCATTCATCCGCTCGACGAATTTCGCCTCCGATCCCGCCATGCCCTCGGCAATCACAAGGCAGCCGTCATTGGCCATGTGCACCGCGATCCCGCGAACGAGGTCTGCGACCGGCACCTGGCTTTTGACGGCCGCAAACATGGTCGAGGTCCGCGAGGGCGCGCCGCCCGTCCGCCAGGCAAACTCGGAGACGGGATAGATCGTATCGGGCCGGATCTCGCCCTTTGTCAGGGCGTCGAACACCACTTCGAGCGTCATCAACTTCGCGAGTGAAGCCGGCGCGAAGCTCTGTTTCTCGTTCTTGGCCAGCAGAACCGTGCCGGTCGTCCCCTCGACCAGATAGACCTGGGTGGCCTTGGTCTCGATCAGTTGCGGTGCCGGAACCGCCTGCGCCTGCGCAAGGTTCGACCCCGCGCTGATCGACACGAGCAAGGCCAGCAGGAAAAGGGGAAAGAGACGACGCATGATCACACTTCGGCTGGCAAGGCTCGGTTGGCCGGCGGCCGCTTGAACCCGATCGCCGCGGGGTCAGCGCCCGCTGGAGAGCGTGATGCCGCCCTTTGCGACCGAGGCGAGAATCGACTGCTCGGTGAGATCGCCATTGCGCACGAGAATGGCCTCGAAGGCAAGCGCGCCGGCCTGCGGCCGCTCCTCCGCATAAGCCGCCGCATAACCCGAGCCGTCGTAGCCGTCGACGTGGTGCGGTCGCGGCGTGGGCACAGGACCATAATCCGGCAGAGCCGCGAAGCTCTCGCCCGAAAGTACGGCGCCTGGCGCACCGGCAACGGTGTTGCCCTGCATCAGGATCTGCGCATCGAGCGTCTGTGGTGCTGCTGCTCCACTCGGCGTCGAGCCGTTGAGCGCCGTCTGATAGGCAGGCGCGACCGTCGAACGATACTGCGGGACGGCCACGTCGTTGGACGCAACCATCACGCCGGATGCAATCTGCCCGCCCGGATCGATGACCGGTCCACGTTCGCCCTTCCGGATATAGGAGGCCATCAGGTAAGGCATGTCATGGCCATCCATGCGCGCCGGCCCGATATATTGGACGCGGACTTCGCCGGTGCCACTGTGCTTCATGTCGAGCATGTCTGCTGTCTTGCGGGACAGGTCGATGATGCGTCCCTGGTGGAAGGGTCCGCGATCGTTGATGCGCACGATCACGGAACTGCCGGTATTGAGATTGGTGACGCGGGCATAGCTCGGCAGCGGCAGGGTCGGATGGGCAGCCGACAGATGCTCCTTGTCGTAAAGCTCGCCGTTTGCGGTCATCCGACCGTGGAAGGCATCGCCGTACCAGGACGCAACGCCGACCTTGTCATACTTCGGATTTTCCTTCGGGACGAAAGTCTTGCCCTTCACGACATAGGGCTTGCCGACCATATAGCGCCCGCCGCCCTTCGGCACCGGACCGCTCGCCACGACCCGCGGGCTCGCCTTCACGCCATAGATCGATTCGGCAAAATACTCTTTCGAGCGCTTCGGCTTTTCGGCCGTGTCCCTGGTGGTCGAACAGGAAGCGGTAAAGGCACAGAGCAGAAACAGCCCGAACCACTTCCCGGAATTGGCCACGAGGCCGCGCGTCGAAAATTGCATATGTCCCACTTCAGATCACGGGCGCTGATCATCTGCGCCCTATCTGCGAGGCCCCCATGCCCCGCTGCACTTGCGACCTACAAAGCCTGTGTAAAAATGGCCAAAATGGGAAAAGCCCCACTTTCATGGAGATCGGGCGCCGGAAACCTGAAATCGTGGTTAGCGCATGGTTAATCACGCCAGGGGCTACGATACCCGACGCCCGATCGACACGACAATCACTCTTGCCAAGTTCGATGGCTTTGCGCATAACGCACCCGTTCGGATGGGTGTCCGAGTGGTTTAAGGAACCGGTCTTGAAAACCGGCGTGCGGGAGACCGTACCGTGGGTTCGAATCCCACCCCATCCGCCACTCTACTTGGCAAATGGCGGATTTTGTTGTCCCTGCAGCCGAGCCCGCGCCCTCAGGCGGCCAGCGGCAGAAGCACCATATCCGAGGACGGTAGCGGCCGTTGCAGCGCAAGCGCCTGATCCCAGGGGGCGCTCATCCAGATCTCACGTTCTTCTTCGGTCGTCAGGATCACCGGCATGGCCTTGGGATGAATGGGGCCGACGACGTCGTTGGGTTCACATGTCAGGAAACCGAAGAGCTCGTGCGAACCCGCGCGTGGGGTCTTCTGCGATCCCCTCACCCCTGTCCATGTCGTCCAGATACCGGCAAAGAAGGCGAGAGGCTCGTCCTCATTCAGCGCAAACCAGCGCTTCGTCTTCTTCGGCTTGGTGTCCTCCCACTCGCAAAACCTCGTCCAAGGAACAAGGCAGCGATGCTCGACACCGCGCCACGGCTGCCAGTGGCGGGACTCGATGTTCCGGATATTGGTCACGCCAGTGTCCGGATTTCCCTTGGTGATGAAGGGCGGCGACGGCATTCCCCAGGTCAGCGGGGCAAGCTCGCGCCCGCCGGGCACGTTGCGGATAACGGGTGCCGGACGGTCCGGGTAGACGTCGATCGATGGCTCGAGATTGCCGAGGATGTCGGTGACCGCCTTGCCCAGCGCCCGCATGGCCTCCTGATTGGTGCTGATATTGTAAAGGTTGCACATGCCGTCCTCGCTGATGTCACGCTGGTCACCGGGCAGATTATGCGCGCCGCGGATGGAAAGTCGGCTGGCCAGTTTTGGACCGTGTTGATCCTCACCCGTCGAGACGACCAGCCAGAAAGGCACTGCTCTCCAGACATCTGCAGCGGTGCCGGAGGACGGCAGGATAGGCCAGTTTCTTGTGTCTTTCCAAGATCCAAACGCGGTTTCGTTGACCTTTCTCGGTCGCCTCTTTCCTTCTCCGTCCATCCGCAACAGCCTGCTTGGGAGCAGTTGGACGGTCGTCGGTGCCAATCTTACCAATCTTTCACTGTCCTTTCCCTGCCGAACGTCTATCTCCATAGCCATGGAACCGACCGTCCTTGACCCGGATCAAGGGCGCTTGCGCCCGTTTGGGCAAAGGTCCCGGCGAATGGCATGATTGAGACGGAGCAGACGTGAGTGACAATGTGAAACCGCAGACCTCTTCCGAGACCGAAGAGCTTAAGGCGATTCTCGCCAGCGCTGCGCGCCCCCGGGCGCGCTGGGGGTTGCGGGTCTTTGGCCTCGCCGTGCTGGTCGGCCTCGCCTACGGTGCCTATGTCTGGAGCACAAGCAGCACCACGGTCAGCTATGCCACCTCGGAAGTGAAGCCCGGCGATCTGACGGTGGTGGTGACGGCGACGGGATCGGTCGAACCCACCGTCCAGGTCGATGTCTCCTCCGAACAGTCCGGCACGGTTCGCGAAGTGCTGGTCGACTACAACAGCGAAGTAAGACAAGGCGAGGTGCTTGCCCGGCTGGATACGGACAAGCTTTCGGCGGACCTGAAGGCCAAGGAGGCGGCCCTTGCGTCAACCCGCGCCTCGGTCGCCAGAGCCCGCGCCGACGAGCAGTCGGCCAAGGCCAAGCTCGACCGCCTCGTTTCCCTCGTATCGAGCCGCGTCTCGACCCAGCAGGACCTGGATACGGCCGAGTTCACCTTCCAGGCGGCGTCCGCCGCCCGACAGAGTGCCGAGGCGGATGTCATCTCGGCTCAGGCTGCTCTCGAACAGGCGAAGCTCTCGCTGTCGAAGGCGACGATCGTCTCGCCGATCGGGGGCATCGTGCTTGCTCGCAATGTCGATCCCGGTGCGACGGTCGCGGCGTCACTGGAGGCGCCGACCCTCTTCACCATCGCCGGAGACCTCAGGAAAATGGAGCTGCAGGTCTCGATCGACGAGGCGGATGTGGGACAGGTCGCGGTCGGCCAGACGGCAACCTTCACGGTCGATGCCTTCCCGGAAAAGCGCTTCCCCGCAACCATCACCTCGATCCGCTATGCTGCCGAAACGGTCAATGACGTCGTCACCTACAAGGGCATCCTCTCCGTCGCCAATGACGATCTCCTCTTGCGTCAGGGCATGACGGCGACTGCCGACATCGTCGTCCAGTCTGTAAGCGGCGCCTTGCTCATTCCGAACGCCGCACTGCGGTATCAGCCGCCCGCGGCCGTCGCGGAGCCTGCGTCCAGAGGCGGCAGCGGCGTGTTCAGCCTCTTCCGCCCGCCCCGCCAAGCACCGGCCGCGCCACCCGAGCCGAAGGGCAGCGAACGCACGGTCTGGTTGCTGAGGAACGGCGCGCCGGTCGCGGTCAATATCGAGATCGGCGCATCGGACGGCCAGAACACCGTCATCGCCAAGGGCGAGTTGAAGGAGGGCGACCGGGTCATCACCGACCAGACCGTCCGCAAGGGCTGACGGCACATCATGACCCCTGCCCCGCTCATCGAATTTCGCCAGATCTCGCGCACCTACGGTCGTGGCGAGGCGACCATCAGGGCGCTGGACCGCGTCGATCTCACCATCGACCGGCATGAATTCGTCGCGATCATGGGCCCGTCCGGCTCCGGAAAATCGACGACGATGAACATTCTCGGCTGTCTCGACGTACCGACATCGGGGCAATATCTCTTCCAGGGCATCGACACGACCGGTTTCGACCGCGCCCAATACACGCTGCTGCGCCGTCATATGCTGGGTTTCGTGTTTCAAGGCTTCAACCTGCTGGCGCGCACATCCGCCGTCGAAAACGTCGAGCTGCCACTCGTCTATCGCGGCATGGATGCCCGCGAGCGGCGCAAGCGCGCGCTGACCGCGCTGGCCCAGGTCGGCCTGAGCGGTCGCGAGAACCACACGACGCAGGAATTGTCCGGCGGCCAGCAGCAACGCGTGGCCATTGCCCGTGCCATCGTCACCAGCCCCGCGGTCCTTCTGGCCGATGAACCGACCGGCAACCTGGACACGAAGACCAGCCGCGAAATCATGGAGCTGATCACCAGCCTCAATCGCGATCATGGCATCACCGTCATCATGGTCACCCATGAGGACGACATCGCAGCTTACGCCCGGCGCACCCTGCGCTTTGTCGACGGTCGCATCCAGACCGACAGTCTGGCAGCTAGGGAGATCGCAGATGTTCGGTGAAACCATCAAGCTTGCGCTGCGCGCCATCAGCCGCAATCTGCTGCGCTCCTTCCTCACCGTGCTCGGCGTGGTGATCGGGGTGGCCGCCGTCATTGCCATGGTGACGATCGGCAACGGCACGACCGCCCAGGTCACGACCGAGATTTCCAAGCTCGGAACCAATCTCCTCTTCGTCCGCCCCGGTCAGTTCGGACCCGGCCGCGCCGCAACCGATGCCAAGAAATTCACCATCCGCGATATCGATGCGATCCGCGAGCAGATCCCGGGTCTGCGCGCCGTCGCCGCCATCAACCAGTCCAGCCAGACCGTCATCTTCGGCGGTCAGAGCCGCCAGACCTCGATCGTCGGCTCGGGCAGCGATTACCTGATCGCACAGAACTGGGAGCTAGCCTCCGGCCGTAGCTTTCTTGCCTCGGAAGAACGCGGCGGCCAGGCCGTCTGTCTCGTCGGCGAAACCGTCCGCTCCAGGCTCTTTGGCTCCACCCCGGCCGTCGATCAGACCATCCGCGTCGGCAATGTCGCCTGCCAGGTGATCGGCGTCCTCGCAAAGAAGGGCCAGAGCGGCATGGGCAGTGACCAGGACGATGTCGTGATGATGCCGCTCAAGGTCTTTCAGCGCCGCATCGGCGGGTCCACCGACATCTCCAGCATCATGCTGTCTGCCGAAGACGGTGTCTCGACATCCAAGGTCCAGGCCGATGTCGAGCGCCTGCTGCGCGAACGCAGAAAGATCGTCGCTGGTCGTGACGACGATTTCACCGTCAACGACATGACCCAGATGGCCGCCACGCTGACCGGCACCACGACCCTGATGACCGGCCTGCTCGGCGCGGTCGCGGCCGTTTCCCTGCTGGTCGGCGGCATCGGAATCATGAACATCATGCTGGTCTCCGTGACCGAGCGAACCGGCGAGATCGGCATTCGCCTGGCGATCGGCGCTGTCGAGCGCCAGGTGCTGATGCAGTTCCTCGTCGAGGCCATCACCCTCTCGGTCTTCGGCGGCATCGTCGGCATCGCGCTCGGGCTTGCCATCGCCTACACGGCCGTCACGTTGCTGTCGGTCCCCTTCGTCGCCAGTCCCTCGGTGATCCTGCTTGCCTTTGCCTTTTCGGCGGCGATCGGCATGGTCTTCGGCTATTTCCCGGCCCGGCGTGCGGCCCAGATGAACCCGATCGATGCCCTGCGGCACGAGTAGGCGCCGCAGCCGATGGCCGGGATAAGCCTCGGGCAAACTTGACATGCTGTAGCTTGACCTAATGGACGCGGTCATCGATTGCGCCCGGAGCCTTGAGACAAGCAGAGGATTAAGACCATGTCAGCCTTTCCGGATCGCGACACCGTCGCCGCCAAGATCGCCGCCCTGCAGGAGCCGGACCAGGCCTTCCTGAAGCTGATCTTCGAAAACCCGGCTCAGGACGATGCGCTGCTCGAAGGCCTTTATCTCTATCTCGACATTGCCTCGGAAGCCCGCTTTCTCAATTCGCTGAAGCTCGAACGCGCCGGCGACTGGATCGGCAGCAACGCGCCGGCCCGCCTGCAGATTCGCCTGATGGAGGCCGCCCGTTCCAGTCAGCATCCGGCCTTCGCATCCTTCCGCACCGGCCTTACCCGCTCCGGTGGCCTCGAACGCGCCTATCCCAAAGCCGCCGTCTGAGGCAAGTCCACCACACGTGCGGACCGCTTTTGCAACCGCACCTGTGCGAAGGAAAGAGACTGCCGTTACTGCGGGATCGGCATGCTGACCGACAGGATCGGTCCCATCGGAAAGAGCCGGTCCATGCGATTTTCTGCGGCAATGAAGACGCTCGAAATCGTCCCGTCGAGATAAAGCGCGTTGCGACAGCCCAGCCTGTCGCGAAAGAAGGCCGCGAAGTCGTAGAACCGCACCGGCACCCGCGACACGACCATATGCACCCGCCCCTGCCCGTCGACACCGACCCCGTTGCGGACCTTGAAGCTGTCGCTATCGGGTAAAAAGCGCGGGTGCAGCGCGCCGTCGATCACCAGCATTGGCCCGGACTGGGTGCCGAAGTCGGGTGCAACACCGCTTTCGACGAACGCCTTGGTCTCCATCACCGCAGCCTTGCCGTCCTTCAGCAGGAACACCCCGTTCGGCAGCAGGTGAAAATTGCCCCACCCGCCTCCGGTCACCGCGGGTTTCAGCACCTTGCCATGTTCGGCGAAGTAGCCGACGGGCGACAGATCGTCGTGATACATGCCGGCATTCATCGCAAAGAGCAGCACGCGCCGTTCGGCCCAGAGCTGCCGACGCAGGCTTGCGAAACCGCCATAGGCCTTGCCGTCAGGAGCAGCCAGATGCAGCCGGATATCCTCGCGTGCAGGATCGAAGCGACAGGCGAGATAGCTCGCCGTCCCGTCGCGCATCTCCTCGCAAGCTGCAAAAGCCAGCGTCGGCACCATGCTGGCAAGGAGAAAGCCGAAAATCGAAAGCAGTTTTCGCACGCAAGGACCCCTGTCGGTGATCCCGCTTCTTGGCGGTGATTCCGGGCGATGTGAAGGCCGCACGCGCCAATTTGTGGAAGTTCGACGCCTGAATTCAATCCGGCAATTTGAGCGCTTGCATGTGAAACCGTAACTGCGCCGGCGGATAGCGGTAGGCAGCCCCGACGGGACAGGCATTGCGAGCGAGACACCCGCTGACCATGCAGCCTTCCTGTCCCGCTTGTGTTGCCAGATGCTGCCGACACGCCGCGACATCGAACATCGTTTCCGAGATCGCCCCGACTGGACAGGCCGAAAGGCAGGGGCGCTCAAGACAGGACTGACAGGCATGCGGGCCGCGTGCAGCCGGCTCGACGTCCACTGACCAGTCACGAAACAGCAAGGCGCCGCGATAGCTGTGCCAGAGACCGTATTGGGGATGGATCAGAATACCGAGCGGCGAGCATTGCAGGCCCTCCGCCCGCATGGCCCAGGTCTGAAAGGGCTGGTAGGGCGGCTCGGACGGGTAGCAGGCAAAGGCGCCAAGATCTGCGGCAAGCTGGTCGATCACGATCTTCGACCAGCGGTCGAGCGGATCGGCTCCGCCCTGATTGGGTTCCGTAGCGCGCCAGGCGTCGAAGGGCCGCCATAATGCTCCACCCACCACGCCGATCAGCACAACGGCTGCGGCCGATCCGCCCTCCGGAAGCATCGGTGCGTCGTCATCGCGACCGAACCGCACCACACCCCGGCAGGACAAACCATGGGGAGAGAGCCTCTTTTCCAAGGCCTCCACTATGGAAGAAGGGCCGCTCAACGCGGCCCCTCGAATTTGTAATGCGGGCGCCACACCTCCTCCTGGATCATGTCGGCAACTCGCGCAGATCCGCCTTGCTCCCTGGCAACGGGACCCTTTCAGGAGAAGGCGTCGGGCATCGATTCCTTGCGCTTGGCGACGAAGGCGAGCAGTGCCTCGTCGATCGCCGGGTCGAGCGGCGGCGCTTCGTAAGAATCGAGCCACGAACGGCAGAGCGCATTGGCCCGCTCCTCGATCCGCTTGCGGCCTTCGATCTCCCACTGTTCGAACGAGTTGTTGTCGGCAAGCGCCGAGCGGTAGAAGGCGCTCTGGAAGTTGGCCTGGGTGTGGGCGCAACCGAGGTAATGCGCGCCGGGACCGACTTCGCGGATCGCGTCCATGGCCTGGCCGCTCTCGGTCAGGTCGACGCCCTGGGCCATCTTCTGCATCATGCCGAGCTGGTCCTGGTCGATCATGAACTTCTCGTAGCAGGCCGAAAGACCGCCCTCGAGCCAGCCAGCGGCGTGCAGAACGAAATTCGCACCGGCAAGCAATGTCATGTTGAGCGTATTGGCGCTCTCATGGGCCGCCTGGGCATCCGGCACCTTGGAGGCACAGAGCGAACCACCGGTACGGAACGGCAGGCCCATGCGCCGTGCGAGCTGGGCTGCGCCATAGGAGACCAGTGCCGGCTCCGGCGTCCCGAAGGTCGGTGCACCCGACTGCATCGAGATCGAAGCCGCAAACGTCCCGAAGAGCACCGGAGCACCCGGACGGATAAGCTGGGTGAACGAGGCACCCGCCAGTACTTCCGCCAGGATCTGCGTCAGCGTTCCCGCGACCGTGACCGGGCTCATCGCGCCCGACAGGATGAACGGCGAAATGACACAGGCCTGATTGTGGCGGGCATAGACCTTGGCCGCGCCCAGCATGGTCTCGTCGAAGACCATCGGCGAGTTGGCATTGATCAGGTTGACCAGAACCGTGTTGTTCTCGACGAAATCGTCACCGAACAGGATCTTGCACATCGCAACCGAATCCTCGGCGCGCTCCGGTGCCGTGACCGAGCCCATGAACGGCTTGTCGGAATATTTGATGTGGCTGTAGATCATGTCCAGGTGACGCTTGTTCACCGGGATGTCGACAGGCTCGCAGACGGTGCCGCCGGAATGGTGCACGGATGGCGCCATATAGGCGAGCTTCACGAAATTGCGGAAATCCTCGAGTGTCGCGTAGCGGCGGACGCCGTCGAGGTCGCGGACGAAGGGCGAACCGTAGTTCGGCGCAAACACCGTCGCCTTGCCACCGATCTGCACGCTGCGCTCGGAATTGCGCGCGTGCTGGGTAAAGACGGGCGGTGCCGTTTTCAGAAGTTCGCGGCAGAGACCTTTCGGAAAGTGCACGCGCTCGCCCTTCACGTCGGCGCCGGCCTGGCGCCACAGCTCCAGTGCTTCTGCATCATCGCGAAACTCGATGCCGATTTCTTCAAGCACGGTGTCGGCATTGCGCTCGATCAGCTGCAGACCTTCTTCGTCCAGCACCTCGTAGGGCTGGATCTTGCGGGTGATGTAGGGCATCGCCGGACCGGCACCGCCGCCACTGCGCGATGCTCTGCGGGCTGCGGCGCCACGTCCTTCGCCGCGCGAACGACGCCCTGCACCCGGTTCTTCGATGATCTCATCCATGTCTGTTTCCTCGCTCGAGCGCTCAGTCGCGCTGCTTCTCTCCTCCATTATGCTATTCCAATCCGCATGTGAAACCATCCTTTATGCGCCAACCGCTTGCGTCTCACAGACATCGTCTTTTGTGTCGCTTGTCTGCGACCGTCGCTTTTCAGGGTCGCGGCGTCGTAATCGAAAAGAGTTTTTCACGAACTTGAGGTTTAACTTTCGATCGGGCAGTCTCATGCCCGGCGCGACCGGAATCGCGTTTGAAAAGAAGCGGGAAGCACCACCATGGCCGAAGACGACATCATTCTTTCCGAACTCTCCGACGAAGAGCTCGTGCAGCAGATGCACGACGACCTCTATGACGGCCTGAAGGAGGAGATCGAAGAAGCGACCCGAATTCTTCTGGACCGCGGCTGGGCGCCTTACGACATCCTGACCCAGGCGCTTGTCGAAGGCATGCGCATCGTCGGCGTCGACTTCCGCGACGGCATTCTTTTCGTTCCGGAAGTTCTGCTCTCGGCCAACGCAATGAAGGCCGGCATGACGATCCTGCGTCCGCTGCTGGCTGCCACCGGCGCGCCGAAGCAGGGCAAGATGGTCATCGGCACCGTCAAGGGCGACATCCACGACATCGGCAAGAACCTTGTCGGCATGATGATGGAAGGCGCCGGCTTCGACGTCATTGACCTCGGCATCAACAACCCGGTCGAGAACTATCTGGAAGCTCTGGAACGCGAAAAGCCCGACATTCTCGGCATGTCGGCGCTGCTGACGACGACCATGCCTTATATGAAGGTCGTCATCGACACGATGAAGGAAAAGGGCATTCGCGACGATTACGTCGTTCTCGTTGGCGGCGCACCGCTGAACGAAGAGTTCGGCAAGGCCGTGGGTGCGGATGCCTATTGCCGCGACGCGGCGGTCGCCGTGGAGACGGCCAAGGAGTTCATCTCCCGCAAGCACAACAGCATGGGCGCCCGCGCCTGAGGTCTTGAAAACGGCGAAGCCGGCCCTTTAAAGGCCGGCTTCTGCGTAATACTCGCCCTGAGGGGACGTTGCCATGGTTTGCCAGGCAACATGCCCGCCGGCATACAGGATGGCCGCCAGCATATAGATGGCACTGGCCTTTGCGATGGTCGTGAGCGTCATGCTCCCTCTCCTGA
>JAIXSF010000079.1 GCA_027484835.1 Rhizobiaceae bacterium
AAGCCATCGCCGCCGAACATGGCGGTATCACTGAAAAGACCGCCTGACGGCGGCCTCACCAAGAACAGGGTTTGCTGCGGCGACCTGAACTACACCTCAAGGAGTATTCACATGTCCCTCAAGATTCGTCTCGCCCGCGGTGGTTCCAAGAAGCGCCCGTACTACCAGATCGTTGTTGCCGACGCCCGTTCGCCGCGCGATGGCCGCTTCCTCGACAAGGTCGGTTCCTGGAACCCGATGCTCGGCAAGGACAGCGAAAAGCGCGTCGAGCTGGACGTAGAAGCCATCAAGCCATGGGTTGCCAAGGGCGCACAGCCGACTGACCGCGTTCTGCGCTTCATGGCTGAAGCCGGTCTCGCCGAGCGCGCTGCCCGCGTCAACCCAGACAAGGCAAAGCCGGGCAAGAAGGCTCAGGAGCGCGCTGCCGAGAAGGCTCAGAAGGCTGCCGACGCTGCTGCCGCCGCTTCGGAAGCCGCCGCAGAATAATCGGCAAAAAGCCGTTTCCAGCGGGCGGTGGGTCACCCCACCGCCCGTTTTTGCGTTTTCTTTCGGGTCGCTTCCGCCTAATACCAAGTGGCGATGATAGGAACCGATAGGATGGCTTAATGTGGGTTTCTGGCTAGGCGCGGCGCGCTGGGCGATGCTGTCGCATCGGCCAAGCGGCGCAACAAAGCCAGAGGCCCACAATAAGCCACCTTTGGTCGGCTTCCCGCCCGTTCTGGCGTCGTCGAGCTCCTTGACCGATGCGACAGCATCGCTCTACGGACCTCTCCTAGCCAGAAAGGGCGGTCGAGCCGATCCTATGGGTTCCTATCATCGACACTTGGTATAAAAGGAAAGTCGAACCGCATGTGCAGGACCGTTCCCACCGATGAGCAAGCTTGAAAACCCGATACTGATGGCCGTGATCGGTGCCGCCCAGGGGCTCCGGGGAGAGGTGCGGGTCAAGACCTTCACCGAAGATCCGCTGGGTCTGGGCGATTACGGGTTCCTCTATGCCGCCGATGGCCGCAAGTTCGAGATCCTCGAAATCCGTGACGGCAAGACGGTCGCCATCGTCCGTTTCCGCGGCGTGAACGATCGCGATGCCGCAGAAGCGCTGAACGGCACCGAGCTTTTCGTCGACCGCGATGCGCTGCCGGACGATGATCTGGACGAAGACGAATTCTACTATGCAGACCTTGAGGGCCTCGAGGTCTACGACGCCGAAAACAACCACTATGGCGCGGTAACCGCCGTCTATGATTTCGGAGCAGGCGATCTGCTGGAGCTCAAGGGTCCCGGCAAGCGGCCCGTGCTCATTCCCTTTTCCGAAGCGGCCGTCCTGGAGATCGACCTCGAAGGCGGTCGGCTGCTGGTTGATCCGATTGCAGCGGGTCTGAAGGACGATGGCGAAGAAAAGCCTTACGGCAATGCCGGCGGCAAGCCGCGGCCCAATAACGGTCGCTGAGCGCCCATGCCCTTCAAGGCTTCCATTCTGACGCTCTATCCGGACATGTTTCCGGGTCATCTCGGCTCGGCTTTGGCCGGGCGCGCGCTGGAGCGTGGCGACTGGTCGATCGAAGCGGTGCAGATCCGCGATTTCGCCGAGGACAAACATCGCAGCGTTGATGATACACCCTCGGGTGGTGGTGCCGGCATGGTGCTGCGTCCCGATGTCCTGGCGCGGGCCATCGATTCCATAGCCGACGATGGAAGGCCGCGCCTGTTGATGAGCCCACGTGGCCGGCCGCTGACCCAGGAGCGGGTTCGTGCACTGGCGGAAGGCGAGGGCGTGGTGATTGTCTGCGGTCGTTTCGAAGGCGTCGATCAGCGGGTGATCGATGCCCGTCAGCTCGAAGAGGTTTCCATCGGCGACTATATTCTGTCCGGTGGCGAGCCGGCGGCGCTGACTTTGCTCGATGCGGTGGTGCGCATTCTCCCCGGCGTCATGGGCAATCAGCTTTCCGGCGTGCATGAGAGCTTCGAGGGCGGTCTGCTCGAACACCCGCAATACACGCGCCCGCAGGTCTTCGAGGGACGGGAGATCCCGGACGTGCTCACCTCCGGCAATCATGCGGCGATCGAAAAATGGCGCCGCGAGCAGGCTGTTGCGCTCACCCGCGAACGGCGCCCCGATCTCCTGCCTGCTCAGCCTGTAAAGAAGTAATAGACGGCGAGCGCCAGACCGGCAGCCACCACGACCCAGCGCAGGATCGATTGGGGCACCTTCTTTGCAACCGCAACACCGGCATAGCCGCCGGCGGCTACGGCCGGGATCATGATCGCGGCATGCAGCCAGGAAATCGCCCCTGCCCCGACGAAGACGACGATCGCGACGGCGGCAATCACGATCGACAGGAAGTTCTTCAGTGCATTGAGCCGGTGGTAATCACCGCCGCTCGCAAGACCCAGCGATGCCAGCATCATGATGCCCATGCCGGCTCCGAAAAATCCGCCGTAGAAGGATGTCGCGCCCTGGAGCGTCAGGCCGAGCGGGCTTGCCGGATGGCTTTCGCCCTTGGTTTTCGGCCGGAGCTTCGGTCCTGCGGCAAAGATCAGGGTCGCGCCGAGCAGCAGCCACGGCACCATGGCCCTGAATGCCGGGTTTGACAGGGAGATCAGGAAGAGCGCGCCGCCCAGGGCACCGACAGCCGAGACAGCCGCAAGGATCCAGGCGCCGCGGCCCATGGCTTTCAGCTCCTTGCCATAGGCGAGCGTCGAGGTGATGTAGCCGGGAAACTGGATGATCGACGAGGTCGCGTTGGCGCTGATCGGCGGAACGCCGGCAAGCGTCAGGGCACCGAAAGTCAGGAAAGTGCCGCCGCCGGCGATCGCGTTCACGGCGCCAGACAGGAAGCCTGCCACAAAGAGCAGGGCGATCAGAGCCATCGACATCAAAAAACATCTCCTCCGGAATGATGGACCGTGATAGGAGGAGAGTTCCTGCGCCGCAAGGCTTCGCACGGGATCGGCCATGCAAAAATTCGCCGCCCCAGGGGTGACAAGCGGGCCGTCTTGGTGTATTGGCCGCCTCGGAAATGGGCGTTTCGCCCGTCTGCCACAACAAAGAACTGCGAATTCGCTCCGGCCCAACTGGGTCAATATCCTGCGGCTTTGAGCCTGGGGATCATCGTTGAGCGCTCTGGCTGTTTCAGAAGAAACCGAGGTTAGACATGAACATCATTCAGCAGCTGGAAGCCGAACAGGCCGCCAAGATCGAAGCCAAGCGCACGCTTCCGGAATTCTCGCCGGGCGATACCGTCCGCGTCAACGTCCGCGTGACGGAAGGCAACCGTACCCGCGTTCAGGCCTATGAAGGCGTCTGCATCGCTCGTTCGGGCGGCGGCATCAACGAGAGCTTCACGGTTCGCAAGATCTCCTACGGCGAAGGCGTCGAGCGCGTATTCCCGGTCTACTCGCCGCTGGTCGAAAGCGTCGAAATCGTTCGCCGCGGTAAGGTCCGTCGCGCCAAGCTGTACTACCTGCGCGATCGTCGCGGCAAGTCGGCTCGGATCGTCGAGAACACCGGCACCCGCGCCCGCAAGCTGAACGACGCCGAGCGCGCCGCAGTTGCCGAAGAAAAGGCACGTCTGGAAGCCGAGAAGGTCGCAGCAGCACAGGCTCTGGCCGCCGAAAAGGCAGCAGCCGAAGCCGCTGAAAAGGCCGCTGCCGCTGAAGCTGCAGCAGCAGCCGAAGCTTCTGCCGAATAAGCAGACGCAAAACGCATTGATGAAAGGCTCCGGTTTCCGGAGCCTTTTTTCGTTTG
>JAIXSF010000067.1 GCA_027484835.1 Rhizobiaceae bacterium
GTCCTTGGCAAGGCTCGATGCCGGACGGATGCCGACGGCCATGATCACCATGTCGCCCGAGATCACGCGACCATCTTCCAGCTCGATGCCCTCGACCTTCTCGGTTCCGAGGATCTGTTTGGTGTTGGCCTTGGTGATGATCTCGATACCGCGTTCGGTAAGTGCCTTTTCCAGGAGATAGGCGGCGGCCGGATCGAGCTGGCGCTCCATGATGGTCGGCATCAGGTGGATGACGGTGACATCCATACCCTGCCGCTTAAGGCCATAGGCCGCCTCAAGGCCGAGCAAGCCGGCGCCGATGACGATGGCCCTCCCCTTGCCTT
Organism: Rhizobiaceae bacterium; assembly: GCA_027484835.1. Taxonomy (GTDB): domain Bacteria; phylum Pseudomonadota; class Alphaproteobacteria; order Rhizobiales; family Rhizobiaceae; genus Allorhizobium. The sequence continues at coordinate 324 of JAIXSF010000067.1, forward strand.
CCGCAATCTTCAGCATGGCGTCAACATCGTCGAGATCGCGATAGTGCAGAACGCCTAGCAATTGATGACCTGGCACCGGGATGATGAAGGGTAGTGAGCCTGTCGCGATGACCAGCTTGTCGTAGGCGACAGTGATGCCGTTCGCCGAGGTGACCGTCTTCGCATGCCGGTCGATCTCTGTGACCTTGGCGCCCTTGTGGAGGGTCACGCCGTGCGCCGCGTACCAGTCGTCATTGTGGATGACGATGTCTTCATAGGACTTTTCGCCTGACAGCACCGGCGACAGCATGATGCGGTCGTAGTTGACGCGCGGTTCGGCGTTGAAGATCGTCACGTCGAAATGGCCGGGGGCCTTTTCGAACAGTTCTTCCAGCATGCGCCCCGGCGCCATGCCATTGCCGATGATGACGAGTTTTTCAGCCATTGATGTTACTCCGCGGCTTCGACGAAGCGGTGGCGTTCGTAGAGGAACTTCAACACGGCTTCGCGGGATTTGAGATAGGTGCGGTCGGCGGCGAGCGCGATGCGGTCGCGCACCCGCGGGATCGGGACCTCAAGCACCTCGCCGATGCGGGCGGCGGGACCGTTGGTCATCATGACGATACGGTCGGACAAGAGCACCGCCTCGTCGACATCATGGGTGATCATGATCATCGTGTTGCCGAGGCGGGCGTGGATCTCCATCACCGCATCCTGCAGGTGGGCGCGGGTAAGCGCATCGAGAGCTCCGAAGGGCTCGTCGAGCAACAGGATCTTCGGCTCCATCGCGAGCGCCCGGGCAATGCCGACACGCTGTTTCATGCCACCGGAGATTTCCGCCGGGCGCTTGTCCTTGGCATGCGCCATCTGGACGAGATCGAGGTTGCGCATGACCCAGTCATGCTTCTCCGCCTTGGTCTTCTTGCCGGCAAAGACCTTGGAAACGGCGAGATTGACGTTTTCGTAAACAGTCAGCCAGGGCAACAGCGAGTGGTTCTGGAAGACCACGGCGCGTTCCGGACCGGGTTCATTGACCTCAACATTTTCAAGGAGGACAGCGCCGGCGGACACCCGCGTCAGCCCGGCGATCAGGTTGAGCAGTGTGGACTTGCCACAGCCGGAATGGCCGATGATCGAGACGAACTCACCTTTGTCGATTGTGAGGCTGACATCTTTCAGGACTTCAGTCTTCGTGCCGCCACGTTCGAAGCTTTTGTCGATGTGGTCGATCTTGAGATAGGCGTTCATGGTCGCTCTCCTCAGTTCTTCGCAGTGCCGCGGGTGATGACGTTGCCGAGGACGGCGACGAGCTTGTCGAGGACAAAGCCGGTCACGCCGATATAGGCGAGCGCCACGATGATGTCGGATAGACGCGAGGAATTCCACGCATCCCAGATGAAGAAGCCGATGCCGACACCGCCGGTCAGCATTTCGGCGGCAACGATGGCCAGCCACGACAGGCCGACGCCGATGCGAAGGCCGGTGAAGATGTAAGGGGCAGCAGCCGGCACCATGATGCGGATGAAGAATTCCAGCGGGTTGAGGCGGAGCACACGGGCGATGTTGCGATAGTCGTCTGGAATGTTGCGCACGCCGACGGCGGTGTTGATGATCACAGGCCAGATCGACGTGATGAAGATAACGAAAATCGCCGACGGGTTTGAATTCTGGAAGGCCGCAAGCGACAGCGGCAGCCAAGCGAGCGGCGGTACCGTGCGCAGGATCTGGAAGATCGGGTCGAGACCGCGCATTGCCCAAACCGACTGACCGACGACGGCACCGAGAAAGACGCCGACGACAGCGGCGAGGCCAAAGCCGATCGCGACACGCTCGAGCGAGACGAGAACGCGCCAGGCCAGGCCGATATCCTGGGGCCCGTAATCAAAGAACGGGGCGGCGATCAGATCATAGCTGTCGATCCACACTTGTGATGGTGGCGGCAGCGTGGCGCCCGGATTTGAGCAGGCGATCTGCCAGATGCCGAGTAGCGCGATCAGCACCACAAGCGGCGGCAGGACATTGCGACAGATGGCGGCGAGTGCCTTCTGGAGGTCGATCTTGCGGGCCGGGCGTTGTGCGATCATGACGACCGTGCCTGTCCTGGTCGCTGAAATGGCCGTCGCCTCGGTATCAATCTTGCGGGCGGTTGCGGTCATGGTGTGGTCCTTTTGGGCGGTTGGTGTGTAGCCAGCAATGAGGGGAGGCAAATGCGCCAAGCGTCTCTCCCCCTCATCCGGCCATGCGTGGCCACAGCCTCCCCCGCGGGGGAGACTGTGAAATCAGGCTCCGGTCTTGATCGTCAGGCTATCGAGATAGGCCTTCGGGTTTTCCGGATCGAAGACCTTGCCGTCGAAGAAGGTTTCTGGACCGCGCGAGCTTGATGCCGGGATGTCTGCGGCAGCGATGCCGAGATCAGCGGCTGCCGCGCGCCAGATGTCTTCGCGGTTGACCTTGTCGACCAACGCCTTGACGTCGGTGTCGGGTGCGAACTTGCCCCAGCGGATGTTCTCGGTCAGGAACCAGGCGTCGTGGCTCTTGAAAGGATAGGAAGCGTGGTCCTTCCAGAACTTCATCTCGAGCCCGGTGTTCTCGGCGAGACGGTCATTGCCGTAGTTGATCGTGCCCTTGAGGCGGCCGGCGACATCCTTCGGCGGCACGTTGAACCACTGGCGCTTGCCGAGGATCGCCGACATCTCTTCCTTGTTGTCCATGCTGTCGGCCCAGA
>JAIXSF010000445.1 GCA_027484835.1 Rhizobiaceae bacterium
GAACAGCGGCTGGTGAAACAGGGCTTGCTGCGCGATGACCTCTTCGTTGCCGTGCACGAGCAGTTCATGACCGAGACTGCGGAACTGGCCGATATCGTGCTGCCCGCCACCATGTTCGTCGAGCATGACGACATCTATCGCGGCGGTGGCCAGAGCCATATTCTTCTCGGACCGAAGCTCGTCGATGCGCCCCCCATGGTACGCACCAATCTCTTCGTTATCGAGGAACTGGCCAAGCGCCTCGGCGTCGCGGATCGTCCCGGCTTTGGCAAGACCGAACGCGAACATATCGAGCGCATGCTCTACATCAGCGGCAAGCCGGATTTCGACACGCTGATCGAGGACAAATGGCTCGATTGCCAGCCGGTCTTCGAGGACGCGCACTATCTGAATGGCTTTGGCCACCCGGACGGCAAGTTCCGCTTCAAGCCGGATTGGGAAGGGACGCCCGCCCCGAACAAGCCGCCGGCGAAGCTCGGCTCGCTTGGCCCCGTGAAGCAGCTCCCCGTTTATCCCGATCAGGTCGACCTGATCGAAGTGGCCGATGCCGAACACCCCTTCCGGCTCGCGACATCTCCGGCGCGCAACTTCCTCAACTCCACCTTCGCCGAGACCAAGACCTCGCGCGACAAGGAGGGGCGTCCGGAGGTCATGGTGAACCCCGGCGATGCCTCGAGCCTTGGCCTTGCCGATGGCGATGTCGTCCGGCTCGGCAATGTCAGGGGAGAGCTGCGCATCCACGCCAGGATCACCGATGCCGTGAAGCCGGGCGTGCTGGTGGCCGAGGGCCTTTGGCCGAACAAGAGCCATCTCGATGGCGAGGGCATTAATGTCCTGACCGGCGCGGACCCGGCAGCACCCCATGGCGGTGCCGCTTTCCACGACAACAAGGTCTGGATGAGAAAAGCCTGACGATGAGCATTTTCGACAAGGCCCGGATCGCGATCCTGGAAGACAAGACGCTGTGGAAAGGCTGGAGCCACCTGCGCGGCATCACCTTCGATTTCTTCCGCGAGGGCAGGGCGCCACATCGGCTTTCCTGGGAGGTCTTCGACCGCCGCCACGCCTCGGCCATTCTCCTGCACAACGTCGAACGCGATACCGTCACGCTGGTCCGCCAGCTCCGCATCGCCGCCCATCTGAGCGGCGAGTATCCATATCTGCTGGAAGTCCCGGCCGGCTTCATCGACGATGGCGAAACCGCATTGAACGCCGCACTGCGCGAGGCCGAGGAAGAAACCGGCTACAAGATCACTAAGGCCTCCCCGGCCTTTGCTGCCTTCATGTCACCCGGCTCCGTCACCGAAAAGCTGCACGGCTTCTACGCCGCCGTCACAGATGCCGAGCGCGTCACGGCCGGTGGCGGCCTCGCCGACGAGCAGGAGGATCTCGAGGTGATCGAGCTATCCTTCGCCGAGGCCCTGGAGATGGTCGAGGCCGGAGAGATCATCGATGCCAAGACGATCATGCTCTTGCAATGGGCAGCGCTGCGACGCGTCTGCCAAGCGGCCTAAAACGTCCCCTTCACCCCGGCCGAGATGGTGATCGACTGGAAGTCGGCCGCCGCACTGTCTTCGAAGTTTCCGCTGGCGCCGGTCACGGTGTTGCGCACATGCGCATCGCCGCGGGTCTTGAAGATCTGCTGGAAGTCGCCGCCGAGATAGACGGAGGCCGATGGCAGAATGCGGTAATCGGCGGTCACGGTCGCCCCGACCATCGGCGCGGGATCCAGCTTGTCGGTGAAGCGCAGATTTCTCAGCCAGTGGTCGTCGACACCCTTGTAGCTGATGGCAGCGCCACCGCGCAAAACCCCCGACAGGGTCAAGGCGCCAAGCCGTTGTTCGGCATTGGCACTCAGGAAGACGGTGGGAATGCGCTGTTCGTAGGTGATGCCCTTGATTCCGTCGGAAAAATTGCCGACCGTGTCGTGCAGGGTCGTGTCGGTGTAGATGTAACTGCCGCCGCGCGCCGTCCATTTGACATTGGTGTAGCCGATGCCGCCACCCAGACCCAGGCGCGTCGCACCCGTGTCGACAAGTGCCTTCTCAGCTTCCAGAAGCACATTGACGTATCGGTCGAGTTCCGTGTCCGGATGCAGCGACTGGTGCGTCCAGCCGGAATAGGAAGTGCTCAGCCAGTCGCGGTCTTCCATGTAGCCGTCGCCGCCAAGGCCGATGTCGAGGCGGCCCTTCATCTTCCAGGCATAGCCAATGTCGATCTCGCCGCCGATCGTGGCGGTCTTGACGCCCTTGCTCTCCCAGTCGAGCTGGCTGAGCTTTCGGCCGCCGTCATAGACATATTCGCCGGCCTTGATGTTCGCCATGCCGACCCCGGCATAATAGAGCACCGAGCCAGCCGATGCGTCCTGGGCCAGCGCTGGTGACGCCGAAAGGCCCGCGCTGGCAACGAGCAATGCCGACAGGAATGAAGACTTGGACATGACCGAACCGTTTCAATTGCAATAATCGCAACGGTTGCATGTTTATGGTTAAGAGATCGCTACCGAAGGCAAGGCGAGGCGGCTCTGCGCCGGATCAGGCGCTGATCAGCCGTGCTGCCGGATCTGTTTCCGATGAAAGCCGCTCGACGCTGCCATCACTACGCATCGAGACATTGCCGGAGGCCACGAGCTTCAGCGCGGCCGCATAGGTCCGGTGCTCCACGGTCAACACTCGCGCGGCCAGTGTCTCCGCCGTGTCGTCGATCAAAACGGGCACCACGGATTGCGCGATGACCGGACCCTCGTCCATGCCCTCGGTGACGAAATGCACGGTGCAGCCGGCCACCTTCATCCCGGCTTCGATCGCTCGCTGATGCGTGTTGAGGCCCGGGAACAGCGGCAGAAGGGAAGGGTGGATGTTGAGGATCCGGCCTTCATGCGGGCGAATGAAATCGGCAGATAGCAGCCGCATATACCCCGCGAGGCAAATCAGGTCGGGACCGAGCTCGGCGAGGGCGGCAAGGATCGCTGCCTCGTGTTCGCCCTTCGAGCCATAGGCCTTGCGTTCGAAAACACGTGTCGGGATGCCCAACGCTTCCGCCTTGGCAAGCCCGCCGGCCTCCGGCTTGTCGGAGAACACAGCGACGATTTCCGCTGGATAGTCAGCCGCCTCGCAGGCCTTGGCCAGCGCCAGCATGTTCGACCCGCCGCCGGAGATGAAGGCGACGACGCGTTTGCGGCCGCTGCTCATAGGGCAAGCGTACCCTTGTAGGTCACGCCATGCGCACCATTTTCGCGGGCAATCATGCGGCCGAGACGGGCAACGGTCTCACCTTCGGCTTCCAGCACCTTTGTCACCTCATCCACCTTGTCGGCGGAGACGACGACGATCATGCCGATGCCGCAGTTGAAGGTGCGCAGCATCTCGTTCTGGGCAACGCCGCCGGTCTTGGCGAGCCAGGAGAACACGGCCGGAACCTGGAACGAGGAGAGATCGATCTCGGCAGCGAGATGCTTCGGCAGCACGCGTGGAATGTTTTCGGGGAAACCGCCACCAGTGATATGGGCGAGCGCCTTCAGCGCCTTGGTATCCTTGATCGCCTTCAGGAGCGGCTTCACATAGATGCGGGTCGGGGTCAGCAGCGCTGCGCCCAGCGACTGGCCCTTGGCGAACGGCGCCGGCGCATCCCAGGCAAGGCCCGAGAGTTCGACGATCTTGCGCACCAGCGAGAAGCCGTTGGAATGCACGCCCGACGAGGAGAGGCCGAGGATCACGTCGCCTTCGGCGATATCGCCGGCAGGGAGAAGCTCGCCGCGCTCGGCAGCACCGACGGCAAAGCCTGCAAGGTCATAATCGCCCTTGGAATACATGCCCGGCATTTCGGCGGTCTCGCCGCCGATCAGCGCGCAGCCTGCTTCGCGGCAGCCGGCCGCAATGCCCTGAACGATCGCCGCACCCTGGTCCGGGTCGAGCTTGCCGGTGGCGAAATAGTCGAGGAAGAGCAGGGGCTCGGCACCCTGGACCACCAGATCGTTGACGCACATGGCAACGAGGTCGATACCGACGGTGTCGTGGATATTGGCGTCGATGGCGATCTTGAGCTTGGTACCGACGCCGTCGTTGGCGGCGACCAGGATCGGATCCGTGAAGCCTGCGGCCTTGAGGTCGAAGAGGCCGCCGAAGCCGCCGATCTCGCCATCCGCGCCCGGACGACGGGTCGACTTTACGGCCGGCTTGATCTTCTCGACCATCAGGTTGCCCGCGTCGATGTCGACGCCCGCATCGCTATAGGTCAACCCGTTCTTGCCAGCCTGGCTCATGCCTGCCTCCGATCCTGCGAGAATTTCGGCTGGCCATGGCATGAAGAGGCTCCGGATGCAAGCTGCGAGCCGGAGAAGCACGCGATTTCCCGGCCATTCTCGGCCCTGATCCTATCTTCTCGCGACCGAACGGGCCGCAGTTCTTGACCAAGGCTTCTGCGGTAACCTATCTCCTATGACGGCGGTGCAGCATAAAGGCCGCGCCCGCACCCGGCGCATACTTTGAGAATGGAGACGGACATGGCTCGCTACATCAGTGGAATAGGCCTCCGCCGCCAGGTGCTGTTCTGGCTCCTGACACTTGCGGTGTTCATCGCATTTCTGATGCTGTTCTCGTCGATCCTGCTGCCGTTCATTGCCGGCATGGCGCTCGCCTATTTCCTCGATCCGGTGGCTGACCGGCTGGAGCGGATCGGCCTCAGCCGCCTGATGGCGACGGTCGTCATCCTCGTATCCTTCGTCGTTGTCTTCGTGCTCTCGCTGATGATCATCATCCCGGTGCTTGCAAGCCAGCTCAACGATTTCATCCAGCGCGTGCCCGAATACGTCACGCAGCTGCAGAGCTTCATCGCCACCTCGAATGCTTCCTGGCTGCCTGATTGGGTCAATGGCCAGATGGGCACGATCAAGGAGAACTTCTCCCGCTATCTGAGCGAAGGCGTCGGCTTTATCGGCACGCTGATCGAGCAGATCTGGAACTCCGGCAAGGCACTGCTCGACATCGCCTCGCTGCTCGTCGTCACCCCTGTTGTCGCTTTTTATCTGCTGCTCGACTGGGACCACATGATCGAGAAGGTCGACAGCTGGGTACCGCGCAACCAGGTTGCCACGGTCCGCCAGCTTGCGACCGAACTCGACAACACCATCGCCGGTTTTGTGCGCGGGCAGGGATCGCTCTGCCTGATCCTCGGCATCTTCTATGCCATTGCGCTCTCGGTTGCGGGTCTTAACTTCGGCCTGCTCATCGGTTTCTTCACCGGTATGATCAGCTTCATTCCCTATGTCGGCTCGACGGTCGGTCTGCTTCTGTCGCTCGGCGTGGCGCTTGTCCAGTTCTGGCCGGATTTCATCTGGGTCGGCGTCATCGCCGGCATCTTCTTCCTCGGCCAGTTCATCGAGGGCAACATCCTGCAGCCCAAGCTGGTCGGCAAAAGTGTTGGCCTGCATCCGGTCTGGCTGATGTTCGCTCTGTTTGCCTTTGGTGCACTCTTCGGCTTCGTCGGCGTGCTTGTGGCGGTCCCGGCAGCTGCAGCAGTGGGCGTCCTTGTCCGCTTCGCCATATCGCGGTATCTTCAGAGCGATCTCTATTACGGCACTTCGGTCGTCATTGCGCCGTCTTCTCAGGCCGTCGGTGAGATCGCTCCCCCAAGCTCCAGAGACGTGCCCGAGGCATGAATGACTGACGCCAAGATGGCTCCCGAAAAGCGCGGAGCCGCCGAACAATTGCCGCTCGCTTTCGAGCATGGCTCAGCGACCGGCCGCGACGACCTTCTGGTCTCCGAACGCATGGCCGCAGCCGTGTCGATCGTCGATGCCTGGCCGGACTGGCCGTCGCCGGTCGTGATCCTCACGGGCCCGGAAGGGTCGGGCAAGTCGCATCTGGCGCAGATCTTCCGCGATGCCGCTGGTGCAACGTCGATCCTGCCACGATCCGGCGAGGGCGCCTCGGAAGCTGCCGCCCTTGGGCCGGTGGTGTTCGAAGATGCCGACCGCACCGGCTTCGACGAGGTTGAGCTGTTCCACGTCATCAACGCAGTGCGTCAGCACAACACGACGCTGCTCATCACCTCGCGCAGTTTTCCGCCTTCCTGGAATGTCGCGCTGCCCGACCTCAACTCGCGCCTGAAGGCGGCAACGGTCGTCGAAATCGGGGCGCCCGACGAAGAGCTGCTCGGACAGCTAATCACGAAGCTTTTTGCTGACCGCCAGCTTTACATCGATGACAAGATCGTCGGCTATATCGTCAGCCGCATGGAGCGTTCCTTCTCGGCCGCCCAGGTCGTAGTTGATCGCATGGACAAGCTGGCGCTGGCCCGCCGCGCCAAGATCAGCCGCAGCCTGGCCGCCGAGGTTCTCGAAACGCTGGAGGCGGCGGACGGGAGCGAGTAGCCGTCACAGATCTGTCGTCAATCTGTTATAATCGGCACCAACGATAACATAGGGGCGAATCATGGACAGCGCAGTACACGGCACGGACGGCGAAACCGGTCTGGAGGTCGCGCCCGCCGAGGACTTGCTGACGAGCCCGCTGCGCTTCATCAACCGCGAATTCTCCTGGCTGCAGTTCAATCGTCGCGTCCTTGAGGAAACCCTGAACACCGCGCATCCGCTTCTGGAGCGTGTCCGTTTCCTGTCGATCTCCGCCGCCAACCTCGATGAATTTTTCATGGTCCGCGTTGCCGGCCTCGAAGGCCAGGTGCGTCAGGGCATCGTCATCAAGAGCCCCGATGGCAAGACGCCCGCCGAACAGCTCGACGATATCCTGAAGGAAATCGACAACCTGCAGATGGAGCAGCAGGCGTCGCTTGCGGTTCTGCAGCAGTATCTCGGTCAGGAAGAGATCCTGATCGTGCGCCCGGCCGCCCTGTCCGACGTTGACCGGACCTGGCTGGAGACAACCTTCGAGGAATCGATCTTCCCGGTTCTGACACCGCTCTCCATCGATCCGGCTCATCCGTTCCCCTTCATTCCGAACCTCGGCTTTTCCATGGGGCTGCAGCTCTGCTCCAGCCGCACCGGGGAGCCGATGACGGCACTTTTGCGTCTGCCGCCAGCCCTCGATCGCTTCATCCGTTTGCCCGACGAAGGCGCCACGATCCGCTACATCACGCTGGAAGACGCCGTCGGCCTCTTCATCAACCGGCTTTACCCCGGCTATGAGGTGAAGGGCTTCGGCACCTTCCGCATCATCCGCGACAGCGATATCGAAGTCGAAGAAGAAGCCGAAGATCTGGTGCGCTTCTTCGAGACCGCTCTCAAGCGCCGCCGCCGCGGCTCGGTGATCCGTATCGAGGTGGACAGCGAAATGCCGCTCGCGCTTCGCCAGTTCGTTGTTCACGAACTCGGCGTCGCCGACAACCGCGTGGCCGTTCTCCCGGGCCTTCTTGCGCTCAACACGATCTCGGAGATCACCAAGGCGCCGCGCGACGACCTTCGCTTCGAGCAGTACAATGCCCGCTTTCCCGAGCGGGTCCGCGAACACGCGGGCGACTGCCTGGCCGCGATCCGCGAAAAGGACATGATCGTCCACCACCCCTATGAGAGCTTCGACGTCGTGGTGCAGTTCCTGCTGCAGGCCGCTCGCGATCCGGACGTGCTGGCGATCAAGCAGACGCTGTACCGGACGTCGAACGACAGCCCGATCGTCCGTGCCCTGATCGATGCGGCGGAAGCCGGCAAGTCGGTGACCGCACTCGTCGAGCTGAAGGCACGTTTCGACGAGGAAGCCAATATCCGCTGGGCACGCGACCTCGAACGCGCCGGCGTGCAGGTCGTCTTCGGATTCATCGAGCTCAAGACGCATGCCAAGATGTCAATGGTGGTGCGCCGCGAAGACGGCAAGCTGCGCACCTATTGCCACCTCGGCACCGGCAACTACCACCCGGTCACCGCCAAGATCTATACGGACCTGTCCTTCTTCACCTGCAATCCGAAGATCGCCCACGACATGGCGAATGTCTTCAACTTCATCACCGGTTACGGTGAGCCGGAAGAGGGCATGAAGCTTGCGGTGTCGCCCTACACGCTGCGCCCGCGCATCCTCAAGCACATCCGGGAAGAGACCGAGCACGCCAGGGCCGGCCGTCCGGCGGGCATCTGGATGAAGATGAATTCGCTCGTCGATCCCGAGATCATCGACGCGCTTTATGAGGCAAGCGGTGCCGGCGTGGAAATCGATCTCGTCGTTCGAGGCATCTGCTGCCTGCGGCCGCAGGTTCCCGGCCTTTCGGACAACATCCGCGTCAAATCGATCATCGGACGTTTTCTCGAGCACAGCCGCATCTTCTGCTTCGGCAACGGTCACCGCCTGCCGTCGGAAAAGGCGCTCGTCTATATCGGTTCGGCCGACATGATGCCGCGCAATCTCGACCGTCGTGTCGAGACGCTGGTGCCGCTCATTAACCCCACTGTGCATGAGCAGGTCCTCTCCCAGATCATGCTGGGCAACCTGATTGACAATCAGCAGAGCTACGAGATATTGGCCGACGGTACATCACGGCGCATTGAAGTGCGGCAGGGCGAGGAACCTTTCAACGCCCAGCACTATTTCATGACCAATCCGAGCCTTTCCGGTCGCGGAGAAGCCCTGAAATCGAGTGCACCGAAACTGATTGCCGGTCTGATATCCGGCAGGAAACGATAACACTGGTACCTCATGGTAAGATCTGAAGCGCAGGGGCGCCTTCCCGGTATCGCCCCTGTCTCCGTTGTCGATATCGGCTCCAACTCGATCCGTCTGGTGATCTATGAGGGCCTGTCCCGCGCGCCGACGGTTCTGTTCAACGAGAAGGTGCTGTGCGGCCTCGGCAGGGGTGTCGCAACGACGGGGCGCATGGACGAGGACGGCGTCGAGCGGGCGCTGGCAGCGCTTCGTCGCTTCCGCGCCCTGTCGAACCAGGCCCAGGCTACCCGCATGTATGTGCTGGCAACCGCTGCCGCGCGCGAAGCATCCAACGGTCCCGATTTCATCGCCCGCGCCGAGGAAATCCTCGGTCATGAAGTACTGGTTCTGACCGGCGAGGAAGAGGCGAAATACTCCGCCCTCGGCGTACTGAGCGGGTTCCATGATGCCGATGGCATCGCCGGTGACCTCGGGGGCGGTTCGCTCGAACTCATCGATATCACCGGCCAGACCTTCGGCAAGGGCATCACGCTGCCGCTCGGCGGTCTCAGACTGTCGGAAAGCGTCGAGGGCTCGCTGCCCAAGGCGCGCGCGCTTGCCAAGAAGCTGGTCGGCGACGCTGCTTTGCTCAAGCAGGGGCAGGGGCGCACCTTCTATGCCGTTGGCGGAACCTGGCGCAACATCGCCAAGCTGCACATGGAAATTCGCAAATACCCGCTGCACATGATGCAGGGCTATGAGTTGCCCTATGACGAGATCGCCTTCTTCCTGGAAGAGATCATCTCGGGCGCCAACAGCCGTGATCCGGCCTGGTCGACCATCTCGAAGAGCCGCCGCAACCTGATCCCCTTCGGCGCCGTAGCCATGCGCGAGGTGATCGAGATCATGCAGCCGAAAACCGTCTGCTTCTCGGCCCAGGGTGTGCGCGAAGGCTATCTCTATTCGCTGCTCCTCGATGAAGAACAGGCGCTCGATCCGCTGATCGAGGCTGCAGACGAACTGGCCATCTTGCGTGCCCGCTCGCCCGAACATGCGCGAGAACTCGCCGACTGGACGGGTCGGATGATGCCGTTCTTCGACATTCAGGAGACCGAAGAGGAAAGTCGCTATCGTCAGGCCGCCTGCCTGCTCGCCGACATCAGCTGGCGTGCCCATCCGGACTATCGTGGTCTGCAGGCGCTGAACGTCATCGCCCACTCCTCCTTCGTCGGCATCAACCATCCGGGACGCGCCTTCATTGCGCTCACCAACTACTACCGCTTCGAAGGCCTGCATGATGACGGCCAGACCGGCCCTCTGGCGGCGATCGCCACCGAGCGTCTGCTGGACCGGGCAAAGCTCGTCGGCGGCATGCTGCGCGTCGTCTACCTCTTCTCGGCCTCCATGCCGGGCGTGGTCCACAATCTGAGCTTCCGTCGTTCCTCCAATCCCGAGCTCGACCTCGAATTCGTCGTGCCCAAGGCATACGAGGATTTCGCCGGTGAACGCCTCGATGGCCGTCTGATGCAGCTGTCGAAGCTGACCGGCAAGCGACTGGCCTTCGTCTTCGAATGAACCGTGGCCTTCGGCGGCCATCGGAACCCTGATTGCAACCCTCGGGCGCGCAAGCTACAACTCCCTCGGATCGGCAATATCGATCAACGAGGGGGCGATGATGGTGATTGGCAAGTCGGCGCGCGGCATCCGCGTTGCAAGGTTTCGAAGCGTCATTCTCGCCGGCATGATGACCGCCTCCACCCTCGCAGCCGAACAGGCGCGCAAATGGATGGGCGAGGCGCAGGAAGGCGGAGCGGTCCTGCTCTACGGTCTGCCGCAAACCGATGATGTGCCGGTAGGATTCCGCTGCGAATTGCCGGCCCGCGCTTTTGTCATGACGCTCTCCGTCGATCCCGATTTCGAGCCGAAGACGGGTACGGTCAAGCTGACGGTGACCGCCCCACCTGCTGTCGACCAGCTGGTAGTGGATGCGGACATCCAGTTCCTGCCGGAAATGGAGCTGACCTTCCTCGAAGCGCGGCCTGCGTTTGATGCCGCCATCGCCCGCATGCTGAAGCAGGGGACAGAACTGAAGTTCACCATCGGAGAAAAGACTTTTTCCTACCCGCTCGCCGGCGCTGCCGAGGCCATGGGCCCTGTCGAAGCCGCGTGCGCCAAGCCGACCTGAGCGGGGCTCCATGTTTTGAAACGGATTAGGCGCGGGACGAACATCCCGCGCCTCATTTGTTTACATCCCGTTCGAACGACAAGCCGATCGGGTCACAGGACCTTGGAGCCGCTTATTTCGCCGCCAGGAAATCGCCGACTTCGAGCAGAACGAATTCGCTGTCATCAGCCTTGTCGAGGGCACGACCGGCCGAGAAGGGCAGGTTGTTGTCGTTGCCGACGACGATGTGGGTCGGATCGACCACGTCGACATTCTCGATGGTGACGAAAGGCATGTCGTAGAAGCCTTCGCCGCCGCCCTGACGCTTCTTGTTGTCGGGGTCTTCGATCTTCATCAGGTCGATATAGCCGATCTTGCGCACGGCCTTGCCGGCCATCTCGTCCGTCATCTCGATCTTGTAGATGCGCTTGTGCTTGGCCGGAACGGCAAAGCAGTCGGCAGCCGGCGTCTTCGGATCGGCGCAGGCCTTTTCAACGACACCTGCACCGTTGTCGCGCTCGATGACCAGCGCCGTCGTTTCGTCGATCATGTTGAAATCGCCGATCGCCTCGCCGCCTTCGGAAAGCGGATAAAGCCAGGTCTTGCCGGTCCAGGCCTTGGAGGCGGCGTCGAGTTCGATGATGCGCAGTGCGGTGAGGCCATCGGCCTTTTCGACGGAGCCGTCTTCGAGATAGAGCGGACCTTCGAGCATGCCATAGAGCTTCGTGCCGTCCTTCGACATGGCGAGGCCCTCATAGCCGCCGGAGCGCTTGAGGTTGAAGGCCGGCATCTTGGCGGCCGGATTGGCCGGGACGACGATGGTCGGATTGTCGGGCGACTTCACGTCGATCTCGCCGGCCTTGGTGGCGATGACGTCGGTCAGCACGCCCTCGGTCGAGAACTTCAGGATGTAGGGACCGAGTTCTTCGCCGACCCAGAAACCATCCGCGACCGGCTGGATGGATTCGACGTCGAAGTCGGCACCCGTCAGATAGCGCTTGTCCGAACCCTCCATGGCGATTGGGAAGGGAGCCTTCTTGTCGGGATCGGTCAGGAAGATGGTCTTTTCGACCTTTACCGAACCGGCATCCCAGTCGAAGGCTAGGTGATGCAGCATCAGCATGGCGTCGGTAGAGTTCGTCTTCGAGCCGAAGCCGTTGTCCGAGAGGCTCCAGAAACTGCCGTCGGGCATGGCCTTGATGCCGGAGAAACCCTGCAGCGGCTGGCCGTCGAAGGGCAGCGAAAGGCCGGTCAGGCGAACGCCGTCCTTGCCGGGAACGCTACCGAGCGCGTCCGCACGCTTGCGGTCAGCGGTCGAGAACTTGCCGGAGGTCTTGAGATAGGCCGGCGCATCGGCCGGAGCTGGGATGATGGTGTTGGCCGGCAGAACGGCCTGGTTCACCAGCTTGGCCGGGAAGGCCTTCTCTTCGGCCGAAGCCTGGGAAACGAAGAGAACGAAGAGGGCAGCAGACGTCAAAAGAGCTTTGGTCATGGCGTCACCTTGTTGGAAGGGAGGAAACGCCAGAGTGCTATTCAGGCTTCATGTCGCACCGATTGCGATCAGGTGAAGTTTCAATGACGTCAGGGGTTACCCACAGGCGCCCCGAGCCATCCAGGCAGAACGCCGCGATCCTCGCCCGTGACTGCAGCCTCGACACAGGCCGCGAGACTGCCGAAACGCATGGTCCGTCCGGTGAGGCCCGGGCCGTAATGGGCATATTTGCCGGAATTTGTCATGATGACCTTCGCCTCGACGGGAATGACAGGCTCGGTCACCATGCACCAGCAGGTGTCGTTGACGAGCGTGACGCCAAAAGCTGTCAGCACGGCGACATCGCCGGAGGCCTCCGCCTTCGCCATCTCCGCGCGCCCGCAGGTGACGACCAGTGGCACGTGCAGAGCCCGTGTCTTGTTCCGACAGAGCGCTGCGAGGGCGGCCAGTTCCGTGGCCGAAAAATGCGGGTTACCGAGCGAGACCAGTTGCACCGGGCCGGCATCTGCACCGTTCAAGTCTCGCCAGGCCCGCAGCAGGTCCTCGTGGGTCAGCGAAATGGTCGGCAGGTCGAGGTCTGCGAATGAATTGGGCTCAAGTGCCTCCGGCGTGACGCCGGCGATGTGGAACATCGGCGCCGCCGAGGTGGTGGCAAACGCTGCACCGAAGGCTTTCAGGGCATCCGTATCCGGGCGGTGCCCGGACACTCCATCGACCAGCGGGATGGCATCAGGCGAAACCGTCCCGATCAGATAGCCGATGAGCGGCCAGAGACTGTCATCGACGTTCTCAAGCGGTGGCACGGTGACCCGGACCTGCGGGGCACGCTCCTCCGGCAGATGACAGCCCGCCTTGGGAGCCCGTCCCGTCAGCGCGATCGCGATGTCGAGATAGTCAGGATATTTCATCGTCCGGGCGCCGAGCATGCTGTTGGCATAGACGACGGCATTCGATTCCGCCCAGACGATCTGCTCGTCGCGCGCGGGCCGGTCGTCGAGCAGATAAGGCGCGCAGGTGAAGGTCGCTTGTGCCCCCATTGCCACATAGGCATCGGCCACGGCCGCGGCCGGACGCCCGAGCGCTTCCGGAACACCCTGCGCCTGCCAACGGCGGTGATCGACCGAAATCGCATTCAGCGTCGTCGGCACCACGACGCGACCGCCGAGATCGCGCAGCTTCTCTGCAAAGGCGAGGCCGCCAGGACCGGTATAGATGCAGCCGTCGATATGGGCGCGAGTGATGTCGATGAGTTCCGTCGCGCCTTCGAGCGCAGCCATCCTGAGCACGATCCGCATGGCAACTGCAGCCGCTTCGCCCCGCTCGCCGGCGAGAATGGCCTGGTCCTGATCCGTCAGCGCGATGTCCGAACCAATCCCTGCAACGGCGTCGCTGATCCGGATACGCTTGGCTGTCTTCAATGCCGCAAATGCTTGCTTGCCGACCGCAATTACCGGAATCGACCGCCCGAACACCTCCTCCGCGACGATGACGCCGAGCGTGATGATCGCCTCGGGATGTTCGAGTACGATCGCGGCTGGCCCTTTTCCGTTGAGGATCAGTTCGAGGATCACGCCGCTGCCGGTGCAGGAGCCACGGCTGGTCGGCAGGGCAAGCACGCGGCCGGTCAATCGCTCGCCACTCAACGGATGATGCCGGTCGATGATCTCGCCGGTCACGGCATCCGCACCGCCCCAGAAGCTGAGCGCCGTATCGGTGAACAGCACCTCGCCCTCAGCTGGGCCGGAGACCAGCACACGGCCCGTGATATCGACGGTGTCATTGAGGCTGCTCATCGTTCCGTCTCCGTCAGCGCCAGGACCGCAAAACTCGCCAGCCAGTGTTCGCCCATATAGTCACCAGCCACATACGCGATCCCGGCTTGGAGATGCCCATGCGCGGCCTCGATCATCACAGGTCGGCGTGGGTCCGTGTCGGGCAGGGTGCCCGCCAGAGAGGTCCAGCACCAGGCGCGGCTGAGGCTCAGGCCATCGAGATGGGCAATCTTGCCATCCGAGCGATCGGAAACGGAGGCGGGCGTAAACAGCGTGTGCGGCTGGCTGGCTGCGATGTCAGGCAGGAAACCATCGAACCAGTGGGCGAAGTCGGACGCGTGCAGAAGCCGGCGCATGCATTCCGCCTCGATCAGCGCAGGCGAGAGGAAGTCGTCGCCCGAGGGCTCGCCCCAGGCAGGGCAGGCGGTGTCGGAGCCGTACCAGCGCAACGCCGTGGCGCGCAGCAGTTCGAAGAGGGCCTCGTCTCCGACGGTCTCGGCATAGTCGGCGGCAAGCCTCAGCGCAAAGGCAGTGTTGTAATGCGTACCTGTTCGCACCGGATAGGTGGCGAGCGGCAGGAAGTCTCGGAACCGCTCGACGATTCGCGTCGTCAGCGGAGACAGAGACTTGGCCCAGTCGGGATCCTCGTGACCGTGCAATTCGGCAGCCAGCTTTAGCAACCAGCCCCAGCCATAGGGACGCTCGTAACCGCGCGCCATTGGCCGGTCGAAATAGGCGCATTCGCCGGCGATCCTGTCGGGCACCAGCATCGTTGAGAAGAGATCACGGATGGCTTGCGCCTCGGGTATTTCGGGGTGGAGCCGCAGCAGCCGCGCCAGCATCCAATAGCCGTGCACGCAGGAATGCCAGTCATAGCTGCCGTAAAAAACCGGATGAAGCTCGGATGGCGTCTTCGCGTCATCAGGCCCTTCGAGCCCATGCAGAATATGGTTGGGATATTCGCGGGTGACATGACCGAGCGCGATCGTCGCGAAGCGGGAGGCAAGCTCGGATGTCAGCCGCTTGGTCATCCCTGATCTCCCAATTCCAGCCGGTCGCCCCAGTCTGCCCGGCGGATTTCCTTGAAGGCCTCGCCATCGCGTTTGCTGAGCGTCAGCTCTGCAGCCGTGCCATCGGTGCGACAGAGCTTGACCCGCCCGACACCGCCATTGACGCGCGGCGGAGACAGCACGCGGTCGCCAACGAGGGAAACAGGTTCGCGCGAGGCGGCGATGAAGATGTATTTCTCGTCTTCCCACGGCACTTCGGCGCCCTTGGCCATCCGGTGCACGCGCGAGCGCGCCACGCGGCGGGAGAAGTGGCACCAGTCCGGTGAGACGATCGGACAGTCGTCAGAATGCATGCAGGGTGCGACGAGGTGGGCGCCGAGGGATCGCAGTCTATCGCGAACGGCAAGAATGCGCTGCCATCCAGCAGGTGTGCCCGGCTCGATGACGACGAGCATGCCTTTGGTCAGGCCCCAGAGTTTTTCCGTGACGGTCCCGATAGTTGCCGGCGGAAGCTCGTCCAGCACATAGGCAAGCGTCACCAGATCGGCTGGCCCAAGCGCCGGGATCTTGCCCGTGACGTCACCCGCTTGCCAGTGGCTTTTCACGCTACCGGAGGTGGCGAGTTTTTCGCCGACGCTGCGGATCGCGCCGCTCGCTTCCACCATCTCGGCAGATGCCAGGCTGCTCCACGTGTCCGCCGCCGCCCACAGTGCCGTGCCGGGACCGCAGCCGAGATCGATCAGCGTCTCCGGCTGAAAGTCCGGTGCCGCATCCTCCACCATGGCCAGTGCCGCGCGAACGGCGGCAAAGGTGGCGGGAAGGCGGGTCGCCAGATAGGCCTTGGCGGCCAGCGCATCATCGATGTGAAACCGCCCGTCGCGCACCTCGCGGCGATAGCGATCCGAGAGAATCGCGCTGGCCTTCGCGAGCCGTTCCAAGGGCTCGCCCTGGAGCATCTGGTCGACGGCTAAGCGGAGAGGGGCGGGAAGTTCCATGAGTGTTCTCAGCCGCGCCGCGTCGCCCATTCGGGGCGAAGGATGGACATGAGAAGGAAATCCGAGCGGCTGCCATCCGGCAGGAGTGCTGCCTCGCGCAGCACGCCTTCCTGGATGAAGCCGACCTTGCGGTAGACGGTCTGGGCTCTCAAGTTGCCGCTCACCACATCGAGCCCGAGGCGATGCGCATTGGTTTCGAGGAAGGCAAAGTCAACGGCACCGGCGAGCAGCGGTGTGCCCACACCCTTTTCCGGGCTGGAGACGGCGATGCGCTTGACGCAGGCATTGCCATCGCGCCGGTTGAGATCCATCAGAATGACGAAGCCGAGCGCCGAACCTTCGACATTCTCGCCGATCAGATAGGCGAAAGCCGGGTTGGCCAGCTGCGCCCTGTGTTCGTCGAGGCTGTAGCGGCCGATGAACTGGTCATAGCCCGGCTTGCGCTCGGTCTCCATGATGAACGGGATATCGGCCTCCGTTGCACGGCGCAGGGATAGCGCCGTCACGGATCAGAACTCCACCGCTTCGACGCGCTTGCCGACGAAGCGCAGGCCGACGCCGCCGGAAATCAGCTTCAGCGCGAGATCGCCGAACAGCTCCTTGCGCCAGCCCTGAAGGGCCGCGACTTCCGCCTTTTCGCCCTCGGCTGCGATCTTTTCCAGGTCGTCGCTGTTGGCAATGACCTTCGAGGCAACGCCATGCTTCTCGGAGGTGAGACGCAGCAGCACCTTCAGGAGTTCGACGGCCGATTGCGTGCCTTCGGGCGCATGGGTGTGGCGCTCCAGATGCGGCATCTCGGATTTCGGCAGTGCGAGCGCAGTATTGACCTCTTCGAGGATGGCCGCGCCCGAGCTCGACCGTTCCCAGCCCTTCGGGATGGTGCGCAGACGACCGAGGGCCTCGGTGTCCTTCGGCTGCTGCTGGGCAATCTCGTAGATTGCATCGTCCTTCAACACGCGCGAACGCGGCACGTTGCGGGCACGCGCCTCGCGCTCGCGCCAGGCCGCGACATACTGCATGACGGCGAGTTCGGTCGGCTTGCGCAGCCGCATTTTCAGCCGCTGCCAGGCCTGTTCCGGCGGCAGGTCATAGGTTTCGCGGGATTCGAGGATCGCCATTTCCTCGGTCAGCCACTCGGCCCGGCCTTCGGCATCCAGCTGGCCTTTCAGCTTCAGATAGACGTCGCGCAGATGGGTGACATCGGCCAGCGCATAATCGAGCTGCTTTTCCGACAGCGGACGGCGGCTCCAGTCGGTGAAGCGCGAGGTCTTGTCGATGTGGACGTTCTTCACCTTCTGCACGAGCTGGTCATAGGAGACAGAATCGCCGAAGCCGCAGACCATCGCCGCAACCTGCGTGTCGAAGATCGGATGCGGGATCAGATCGCCAAGATGGAAGATGATTTCGATGTCCTGGCGGGCCGCATGGAAGACCTTAACGACAGCGGAATTGGCCATCAGCTCGAAGAAGGGCTTGAGGTCCAGGCCCTTGGCCATCGGGTCGATAATGTATTCATGCTCCGGGCTCGCCATCTGGATGAGGCAGAGTTCCGGCCAGAAGGTCGTTTCGCGGAGAAATTCCGTGTCGATCGTGATGAAATCGGATTGAGCGAGGAGGCGGCAGGCCTCTTCCAGCGCAGCAGTGGTATCGATCATTTCGGCTCGGTCATGGAAACTACAGGATCAACCTTAGTTTCCCTTCTGGCCTTCCTTGTCAATATGAACGACCGGGAAACGGGCCCCGCGAGCCCTCTTCGCAGGATGAAGTGCCCTATTCGTCAGGGGAAGCACCCTTCAGCACCGAAATATTCTGGCTGTGGACGGCCTCGTAGGGGGCGAAATAGGTGAGCGTTCCCGCGGCCAGTTCCGGTGCGATGAAGCTTTCAAGGCTCTCGGTCTCGAGCTCCGGATCGTTGAGACGGGCAAGCAGTCGCGTCAGATAATCGCGCGTGGCCGTAATCAGCGATGGCGGATAGCCGCCCGCGGCGATGACCGTCTCGTCGCCGTGATTGGGAAGGATCCTGACGAAATCGAGTGTCGCCAGCCGGTCGAGTTCGGCGATGTGCCGGGGCGTATTATTGGGCTCGGAGATATAGGTGACGCTGTCCTCGAGCGTGTCGCCGGCCAGTAGCACGCCGAGATGCGGCAGCAGCAGAACGGTCCCGTCGGCGCTGTGAATGTCGAACTGTATCAGCTTGACGGTGATATCGCCGACCTCGTGCACCGTCTCGCCCTCGAATGTCTCTGTCGGCATGACGACCGGATTGATCGGCGGATCCTTCTCTGCAAGCACCTTGCGTTTCTCGATCAGCGTGTTGCGCGTCAGCGTGTTCGAGAGGATCGGACAGTCGATGAAACCGGCATTGCCCGCCACATGGTCCGTATGCCAGTGGCTGAGCACGACCCGGATGCGCCTGACGCCAAGACCGGAGAGATGGCTGCGGATGGCGCGGGCATGGTCGCAGGAAATATGCGTGTCGTAGACGAGCGCTTCCGCGCCAGAGACGATGACATAACTCGCAACACCGAGACTGTAGGCGCCGTCATCAAGCCAGTTCGGCCTGTCCGAATGCAGCCGCTTCCCCTCGATGCGCCCGTCGTAATAGGCGAACAGCCCGGGATAAGGCTCGTGGATGCGCAGCGTCTCGGCAAGGCTCATGCTCAGGTCACCCGGAAATAGCCGGTCATGCCGGTCTTCTGGTGTTCGATGATGTGGCAGTGGAACACCCAGTCGCCCGGATTGTCAGCCACCAGCGCAAGCTGGACCTTTTCATCCGGCAGCACAAGATAGGTGTCCGAGACGAGCGGCTGGACCTCGCGTTTGTTCGAAGAGATGGCCTTGAAGTTCATCCCGTGCAGATGGATCGGATGGGCATGCGGCGTGACGTTCTCGACGTTCAGGAGATAGGTTTGGCCCAGTTTCAGCTCGGCAATCGGTGCGGTCGGATCGGGTGTGTCGCCGGGATAGGGCACCTTGTTGATAGCCCAGAAGGAATAACCGAGCGTCCCGCAGATCGAATCGCGCGCCGCAGTTTCGGCGGTGGCGCTGAGAAGCAGCGGGATCTCGGTCGCGTTGGAGAGATCCGCATCGACGCCGGCGTTTTCCGCAAGCGGGCCGAGATCGCCAAGATTGTGCTTCAGCGAAGAGCCGACGGCGCGGAACCTGGCGACCACCTTCGGCGTCGACGGCCTCACATCTTCAAGCACCATCTCCGCGCCTTCGCTGTCGGCGATGCGGACGGCAAGGTCCAGCCGCTGCCCGGGAGAGACGACGGCCATGTCGAGGGCCAGTCGCTCCGGCACCGGATGTCCGTCGATGGCGATGATCTGCGCCTCGGCGCCAGCGAGCTTGAGATTGTAGATGCGGGTGACATCGGCGGCGAGGATGCGGACACGGACGAGGCCGCCGGCCGGGACGTCAAAACGCGGCTCGGGTTGCCAGTTGGCGGTGCGCAGCGTGCCGAAGGTCCCGGTCTTGGCCGCGTCGCGCGGTTTGAACTGCTCGATGAACTGGCTGTCGCCGCCAAGGCGGAAATCCCTGAGGTTCAGCACCACCTCGCCATCGAAGACGGGATCGCGCTCGTCTTCCACCACCAGCACACCGGCAAGCCCTCGGCCCATCTGTGTCAGCGTGTTGCAATGCGGGTGATACCAGAAGGTGCCGGCATCCGGCGCCGAGAAGGCATAGTCAAAACGGTCGCCGGTATAGACATAAGGCTGGGTGACGAAGGGCACGCCGTCCTGGTCGTTCGGCAAGCGGATGCCATGCCAGTGGATGGTGGTCGGCTCGTCCAGCCGGTTGATGAGCCGCGCCTTGAAGGCTTCGCCGCGCTTGGTGCGCAGGATCGGCGGGGAGGGATCGGCAGACGTCTGCCCCGCAAGCGCATAGCGCATCACCCCGCGTGTCGCCTGCTTGCCGTCGAGCAAGACATCGCCGGTCAGCGCCTCGATCTCGATGGGGTCAGTGGATGCAAGTGCCTGGCTGAGGCGCGGCGTAACGGCAAGGCCCGCGCCATAGGCGCCGAGCACGGCGGCAGACTTGAGGAGGGTGCGTCTGGAAATAGGGGACACGATCGATACTCTTGCTGGTCACCCGGTTCTTAAAGTTGAGACGACCATTCAGCAATAGTCGCGGGCTGCCATGCTGTCGCAGGCGGGACTACTTTTTGATCTAGCCGCCATCTTTTTCGTTCGGCGGGGTCGCAAGTTTGCTGAAGAAGGTCGAGGTACGCAGCAGACTGCGGAAGCGCATCCGCCGCTTCTCGGTCGGCACCGCGTCGCGGGCCCGGATGCGGGCGAGCGTGTAGGCGACGAAGAAGGTCAAGACCACGATCGTATAGGCAAACAGCGCATGCGGCCCGAAGGCATCCATCAGGAAGGAGGCAATCAGCGGCCCGACGACCGCGCCGATCGACCAGAAGAACAGCGTGCCCGCCGAAACCAGCGCATGTTGGCCGGGGGCTGCATGGTCATTGGCATGCGCCGAACACAGCGAATAGAGCGGCAAGGCAAAGGCGCCGAAGGCGAATATGCCGATGAAATTGGCAAGCTCCCCGTCGCCCGCGAGGAAGGCGAGGTAGATCGAGGCGAGCAGTGCCCCGATTGTCGAGACGAGGATAATGACGCGGCGGTCCAGTTTGTCGGAGTAATGCCCGAGCGGATACTGCAGCACGATGCCGGCAAAGATGCCGATGCTCATGAAGGTGGCGATCGACGTCACCGACAGGCCGATGCCATCGGCATAGATCGGCCCGAGCGAGCGGAAGCTCGAATTGGTAAGGCCAATCACGATGCAGCCGACGGTGGCGAGCGGCGAGACGGACCAGAGCACCTTGATGTCGAACTTCACGTCCTGCGGCGGGGCAGGGCTCGACTTGTCCGCAAACGAGATCGGCACCAGCGATAGCGAAAGCGCCATGGCGATGATGGCGAAGAGATCGATGCCGCTGACCCCGAAGAGCGGGATCATGTACTGCGCCGCCGTCACCGAGCCGAGATCGACGAAGCGATAGACGGAAAGTGTGCGCGCCCGGGTGGCATTGGTGACGCGGGCGTTCAGCCAGCTTTCGACGACGGCGAAGAGGCCGGCAAAACACACACCTTGCACGAGGCGCATCAGGAACCAGGAGATCGGGTCGATCACCAGCACCATCATGATCGAGGCCGCGGATGCGATGGCGGCGAGTGCCGAAAAGGCTCTGATATGCCCGATCGCCCGCATGATCTTGGTGATGTAAACGCAGCCGAAGACGAAGCCGATGAAATAGCCAGCGCCGACCATCCCGATCACGGAGGTGCTGAAGCCTTCTTCGATGCCGCGCAGCGCGATGAAGGTACCCTGCAATCCGTTGCCGCCGATCAGGATGCCGGCGGTGAGAAGAAGCGGGATGAGGGGGCGGATATCATGCATGAAGGGGCCTGCGGGCCACGGCTAGGGCGTTTCATCATTGAGTCGATGCCGTGGCAGGTCCGCATTCCTAGACCTGTTCGGCAGATGGCGACAGGCCAAAATCGCGTCCCGTCGCCATCCGCCCGGATTTGACCGTCAGAGGAAGGGCTGCCCCTGGACGGCCTGGACGAAGGTCGCAACGACCACGGCGATGGAAATGATGGCGCCGAGCGCGATGCCGGGTCTGGCGAAGCGGGGTGTCCAGCGGTCGAGGCCAAGACCAAGGATCGGCAAGGCCTGCATGATGTGGGTAGCGAAGAAATGCGGCACACGCAGATCGCCGCCGGTGCGGGACCAGCCGAACAGCGGCAGCCCGCCAATGTCCGTCTTGATGCCGCCCACCCAGTGGCCGGGACCGTCGATCTGGCCGCTGCCGAGCGCAAAGGCGGTGATCAGCGTCGTCACGCTGCCGATAACAAGGCCCCAGCCACCACCGAGCCTCAAGCCCGTGGACGCACCGGGCCGTGGGCGTAGCAAAATGTAAACCCCGATCACCAGGCTCGAGAGCACAAGCAGGGCGGCCCCAGCGCCCATCACGCTATATGCCATCGCTTCGAAAGGCGTGCTATCGTTGAAATGCGAGGCACGGCCACGGGCGGCCTGCAGGGTGATGTAGATGACTTCGCCGTTTGCCGTGACCGCCGCCATCAGGCTCGCCAGGAAAACGCCGAGCCCCGCACGTGTTCTTGTCTCTATCAGGGGCAAGAGCAGCAGCAGCGTGATGAGCATCGTCGCCAGCGAAGCCTGGAACTTCAGCGGCTTGATCCAGACGCTGATGCCGTTGATCAGCCGGTCGTCGAGGCCAAGCGCAACGAGGCTCGGAAGGGCCAGTGCCGCCGACAATCCGATGCCGACGATCAGCACACGGCGGGTCCTTAATTCGGCAGCAGCGAAATCCAGCGATGGGGCGAGCGCAACGCTGTCATTGAAGAGCATGATCATCGGTCAGGCCTTTCGGAGGCTGAGCGCGGTTTCCGTCGCGCGAGTGAGATAGAAAAGCAGGAGGCCGAGCGGCCCGAACATGAAGGTGGCGACCAGCATGGGCGCCTGCAGCAGGCGATTGTAGCCGCGCTTGTCCGCCTCGACGGCAATCCATGTGCCGATGAAGAGATCGAAGGCGAGGTAATGCACCCAGCCCGCCACCAGAACCTGATCGCTCGTGAAGAGTGCGCGCACCTCCGCAATCGACCCGAAACCGCCGCCCTCGACCCGGAAGAAGTAGACGAAGATCAGCACGGCATAGGTGAGCGACAGAGCCCCGATCAGGCCGAAACGAATGAAAGCGATGAGGGCGGGCCAGCGCGGCGCGAGGATAAGCAGCAGCCAGCCGGCCATGGCGGTGCTGCTAGCGATCGAAAACACGGTTGCGGCGGACATGGGAGCCTCATCTTGACGGTGACAAGATAAGCATGCGGGATAACTTGGCAATGTCAAGATTGATTTTGACGACGTGGGTTCGAGCGGCTATGAAGGGGCATGGCAAGACAGAAATCCTATCACCATGGCGACCTGCGCCAGGCGCTGATCGGCACCGGGCTCGACATGCTCGAAGAGCAGGGCCTGGAAGGCCTGACACTTCGCAAGCTCGCCGCCCGGGTGGGCGTATCCCATGCTGCCCCCGAACATCATTTCCCGACGTTGCGTCACCTGATGACCGCCTTTGCCATCGAGGGCTTCCGGCTCTTTGCTGCCTCGATGCGGGAGGCCATGGCGGCAGCCCCTGACGATCCGGCGGAGCAGCTACGGGCTGCCGCCCGTGGCTATCTGAACTTTGCCAGGTCCCGGCCGCATCTCTTCCGCCTGATGTTTACCGCCAACCGCCTCGACTGGGACGATCCGGCCATCGGTCCGCCCGCCAACGCGGCGCACGCCGTGCTCGAAGAGATCTCGTGGCCGGTGGCAAAGCGCATGAATATGGATACGCCGGAGGGCAGGGCGGCCGTCGAGCAGCTTGTCTGGTCGCAGATCCACGGCCATGCGCATCTGATGATTGACGGCAAGCTGCCACCGGAGGGCGATACCGGCACCGGCTGCGAGCCCTTTGCGGCGCCGCTGGATCTGGCGAGCGTGCTCTTGCCGGGCTGAGGGGCACTGTGGCCACTTTTCGCCACCTGCGGACAGTCTCGGAGGCGTCGATGAAAGTCGGCTCCCGACCTCTTGCAATTACCCAATTTTGCAACTGGCCAAATCGAAATCCGTCGTTCAATGAGTTGCGCTGATCGCAGGTCGACGGGGTATTGAGACGATTGGCTGGAGGCCAATCGGCAAAGCAAGCGTTACCACGACTCTTGCATTCTAGAGGCTAACCAGAGCGGAACATTGCACAAAATGTCCTGTAAAACATCCAAGCGGAGAGGCATGAAATCGAGGATCGGATCGGCGCTGCTGGGTACGGCGCTGCTGGGTCTGGTGGCGGCTGCTCCGGCTAAGGCGGTGATCATTCTCGACAGCACTTGGGCCGATCAGGGCGGGGCGGCGGGTGCGGAAGGCGACGGATTTGGCGCCGCCAGGGCGCTCGCGATGGAGCCGCAGTTTTGCGCCATCGTGAGCTTTTTCGACGGCGAGCTGAACGGCGGTTCCGGCACCTGGATCGGCAATGACGAGGACGGCAATGCTTATGTGTTGACTGCGGCGCACAATTTCCCCGGTGACAGTGGTCCCACCAACTGGTTCTACTACACCCGCGCTGGTGCCGAATTGACCGGCAAGGCACTGCATATCCATCCCAATTACGATCCCGACAGCGAGGACACGCCGGGCTACGACTTGGCCATCGTGGAATTGAACGGACCGGTGGAGGATTGCGACACGCCGCCGCTCCTCTATGGCGGCGACGAGGAACTGGGAAAGCTTGCCACCATGGTCGGCTTTGGCTCGCGGGGCATCGGCTCGGTCGGCGAGGACGACAAATATTACAGCAGCAAAGATGCCGCTGCAGCGCGCAACATCATTGACGTGGTCGAGGATCCGGCTCCCGACGGCAAAGGCGGTAATCAGTTGCTGGTCGACTTCGACAGCGAGGACGGTTCCACCAATGTCTTCGAGGACGGCAGTTCTTTGCCGGCTGATGAATACGAAGGGGTGCTGGGCTCTGGAGACAGCGGCGGCTCGCTCTGGATCGAGACCGACGAGGGCTGGGCCATCGTCGGGGTCAACGCCTGGGGCGACGATGAGGTTTACGGATCGACGGGCGGTTTCGCTCGGGTCAGCAAGCAATATGACTGGGTCAAGTCCATCTTCGATGCGCGTTTCACCGACGAATAGGCCCGGCCCTGCAGTCGCCGCCTGACCCACTGTCAGTCCGATGCTGCCGTCATTGGAAGATCCGTTTAGGGCCAGTTGGTGCCATCTGCGGATCTGGCTGCTCGGAGTAATCCTATTTCTGCGTTTGAATTACAGTCGATCCGCCGCAGTCCCTCCTGTCGAACGCGTCCACTGCCTCTGGTCAAATCCCGATGATGCCCCGCCCCAATGTGACGCAGCCTTGACAAATCAAGCGCACCATGCGCTTTTCCGCCCGATTTTCTATCGGCTGGCCGTGTGCCGAATTCTTAATTCCCGCCAGCCGTCTACCAGTCCAGGAAAGCACTTGATCATGCATCGTTACCGCAGCCACACCTGTGCCGCTCTTCGCAAGTCCGACGTCGGTCAGACCGTCCGCCTCTCGGGCTGGGTCCATCGCGTTCGCGACCATGGCGGCGTGCTCTTCATCGACCTGCGCGACCATTACGGCATCACCCAGGTCGTGGCCGATCCGGACAGCCCGGCCTTCAAGCTGGCTGAAACCGTGCGTGGCGAATGGGTCATCCGCATCGATGGCCTGGTCAAGGCTCGTACAGACGATACCGTCAACAAGAACATGCCGACCGGCGAGATCGAGCTCTACGCCCAGGAAATCGAGGTTCTCGCGGCCGCCAAGGAACTGCCGCTGCCGGTCTTCGGCGAGCCCGACTATCCAGAAGACGTGCGTCTGAAGTACCGCTTCCTCGACCTGCGTCGCGATACGCTGCACAAGAACATCGTCAAGCGCACGCAGATCATCTCGGCGATGCGTTCGGGCATGGCCGCTGCCGGCTTTGCCGAATATTCGACCCCGATCCTGACGGCGTCGTCGCCGGAAGGCGCGCGCGACTTCCTCGTGCCGAGCCGCATCCACGAAGGCAAGTTCTTCGCGTTGCCGCAGGCGCCGCAGCAGTACAAGCAGCTGCTCATGGTTGCCGGTTTCGATCGCTATTTCCAGATCGCACCCTGCTTCCGCGACGAAGACCCGCGCGCCGACCGTCTACCGGGCGAATTCTACCAGCTCGACGTCGAAATGAGCTTCGTCACCCAGGAAGACATCTGGCAGACGATGGAGCCGATGATGACCTCCGTCTTCGAGCAGTTCGCCGAAGGCAAGCCCGTCACCAAGGAATGGCCGCGCATCCCCTACGACGTCGCGATCCGCAAGTATGGCTCCGATAAGCCGGACCTGCGCAACCCGATCGTCATGCAGGGCGTCACCGACCACTTCCGCGATTCCGGCTTCAAGGTCTTCGCCGGCATGATCGCGTCCAACCCGAAGGTCGAGATCTGGGCGATCCCCGCCAAGACCGGTGGTTCGCGCGCATTCTGCGACCGCATGAACGCCTGGGCGCAGTCGACCGGCCAGCCGGGTCTCGGCTACATCTTCTGGAAGGAAGAGGACGGCAAGATCGCAGGCTCCGGCCCGCTCGCCAAGAACATCGGCGAAGAGCGCACCGAAGCGATCCGCCAGCAGCTCGATCTCGAGCCGGGCGACGCTGCCTTCTTCGTCGCCGGCGATCCGGCCAAGTTCTACAAGTTTGCCGGCGAAGCCCGCACCCGCGCAGGCGAGGAACTGAACCTCGTCGATCGCGACCGTTTCGAAATGTGCTGGATCGTCGACTTCCCGTTCTACGAATACAACGAGGAAGAAAAGAAGATCGAC
>JAIXSF010000308.1 GCA_027484835.1 Rhizobiaceae bacterium
CAGTCGGTGATGCTATTCGGCGCGATCCTGAGCGTCGTGAAGAACCCGCGCAAGCCGACTTTCAACGTCACGTCGAAGGGCCAGACGCTGGATGAAAGCAAGCTCTCGCCGCTGGCGCGTCCCTACTTCCTGATCTTCTTCCTGCTCTTTGCCGCCACCTGCTATGCGATCTGGCGCTACACGACGGAAGCAATGCCCTCCGAACTGCTCCTGATCGTCGCCGGCTGGAACATCATCAACATGGGCATTGCCGGTGCGGCCCTGGGCTCCGTCTCGGAACGGCGCGAGCGTCGCCGCAACCAGCGCCTCAGCGTTCGCCGTCACGCGATCCTGCATGCCGGCGGCACAAGCCATGCGGTGATCATCGCCGATGTCTCGAGTGGTGGCCTTGCCCTGCAGTTCATCGACGGCCAGCCGGTCAATGGCTTGGAGAAGGGCGAAGACGCCGTCATCGAGATCCGCCGCCACGGCCGGGGGATGCGCGTCCCCCTCGTCTGCCGCAGCATGCTGCGTCGACAGGATGAGACGAGCTTCGGCTTTGCCTTTGCCGAGCGTACGCCCGAGACCTTCATCGCGATTGCCGAGATGATGTATTGCGAACAGCAGCCGCTGCAGGAGCGCTGGAACCGTGTCCAGAAGCACAAGGGCTTCTTCACCGGTACCTTCCGCTTTGCCCTCTGGACGATCACCGAAACGCTGCGCGGCTTCACCTACGCCCTGCGTCTGGTCCGCGAAACGACGGAAATCTCGCACCCCGACGCACCGCTGATCATCAAGCCTGTAAGCTGCGCCTCGGACCCCGGCGCGACCTATCCGGCAGCCGTGAGAGGACCGGCCTATGCGTAACCTGGACATTCTGCGCCCGCTCTCTGCGGCCGCAATCCTCATCTGCCTATTGACGGACGTTTCAAGCGCTGGCGATTTCGTGCCCGCAGACCTTGGTACGGCAACCGTGCAAAGCACGGGTCAATCCGGCTCGGATGTTCCGCGCCAGATGGTCGCCTTCCGCCAGACGGCAACCACCATGCGCCTGGAAGGCGAAGACGCGGCAAGAGACCTCACCTTCTATCTCTCGGCGGATCAGGTGACGACGGCCGGCATCCTCAGACTGAGCTACACCAACGCTGTCTCGGTCATGCCCGACGATGCCAGACTGGACGTCGAATTGAACGGCAAGCCTCTTGCCGCCTTCCCTATCCGCTCGCCCAACGGGCCGGCG
Source organism: Rhizobiaceae bacterium (assembly GCA_027484835.1). GTDB lineage: Bacteria > Pseudomonadota > Alphaproteobacteria > Rhizobiales > Rhizobiaceae > Allorhizobium. The sequence continues at coordinate 1,220 of JAIXSF010000308.1, forward strand.
ACCCATGACATTCCGGTTGCCGCCAAGGATCTGACCGTTGGCTGGAACCAGGTCCGTCTGCGGGCGAAACAGCACCACCGCATCGACTGCAGCGTTCAGGCGACCTACGAACTTTGGACGCAGGTCGATCCGCTTGTCAGCGGCTTCATGACCAGCGCACGCCCGAAAGACGGCGATATCGCAAGCCTGCTTTCGGTCGGGCGAACCGGCGACGGCGCCACCGAAATCCGCGTGATCGCCGCAAATGACGCGACCCAGACGACTCTTCGCGACAGTCTGCCGCTCGTGCAAACCCTGGCACTCGTGCTCGGTCGTGAGGACCTGAGCGTCAGCGTCGGCGATGTCGCAGGCAGCGGACCGGGCATAGACCTCTATCTCGGCGATCCCCTGGACGTGAAACTGCCGCAAGCCGCCCGTGACGCCCTCGCTGCCGCACCGCGCGGTCTCTTTGTCCGACAGGGCGAAAACGGCCGCCACATCGTCACCATGCGTGGTTCTAACACGAGCGAACTCCAGTCGCTCCTGCTCGCAGCCGTCAACGGCCCCCTGCTGCCCTTGATCCGTTCGAACAAGCTCTCTGTGGCCGAGACGAGGATCGATGGCGAGAGCCCGGGCACACACCCGCTATCGAGCGTTGGATATCAGACGACGCCTTTCGCCGGCCGTCTTTTCCAGACGAGCTTCGACGTCGTGATGCCGGCTGATTTCTATCCGGGCGATTATGCGACGGTCGACCTCAATTTGAACGCAGCCACCGCGCCTGGCCTTGCCCCCGGAACGCAGCTGCTCGTCCGGGTCAACGAACGGGCCGTGGCAAGTCTGGTCCTTTACGATCCCGAGGGCACGACGCTGAAGGACAAGCCGCTGGAACTTCCTCTGCGCGCCTTCCATCCCGGCGTGAACCATGTTCGCGTTCTGGCAGAAGTGCCGCTTGCCTCCGATCTCTCCTGCGATCCGGCTGCGCGCGACGAAGCCCGGTCTCGTTTCCTGCTGCTTGAAGAAACGACGGTAACGATACCGCCCCTGGCCCGCGCCGGCCGTCTTCCAGACCTTGCAGCCTTTGCCGGCTCCTCCTTCCCCTTAAAGGGTTCTGCAGCATTCGATCTCTATGTCGATACGGCGACACCCGCCCGATTTGGCTCGGCCCTGACGCTTCTGACGCGGCTCGCCATGTCGGCAGGCCACCCTCTGCCGGCCGAGCTCAAGATCGGTCGTCCGGATCCCCGCAAGTCGACAAATGCACTGATCGTTGGTGCCAGTGGTCAACCGCTGGAGCTTGCCGCCCTTGCCGGGCACAAGGGCGATCGCCTGCAGCCGTCTTCAACCGATGACCTCGTCACGGCGTCCGTGACAGTGGGCGACCAATTGTCGGACTCTCAGGCCCTTCTCGACGCTTTCCAGGTCGAAACGCGGCTCGAGCATGATCAGCTGTCGTTGAAGAGCCGCGCCTCGGATTGGGTTGCGCGCGCCTCGACGACCGTCAACCGCTGGCTGGCTTACAAGGACATCGGACGCGAAGACATCAAGGTTGATCCCCGCGACCAGCTGATCAGCGTGAGACAGGTGGCATCCGCCGAAAGCGCCGCCGTCTGGACCTATGTCAACGCGGCTGATGAAACCATGCTTCAGCAGGGCGTTGCAGCCCTGACCAAGCCGGCAACCTGGACGGCCCTCGAAGGAGGGGAAGCGGTGATCCGCCGCTCGGACCTCGAACTCGTGAACCGCTATCCCGAAAGCTACAGCTTCTTTCCGGTCACTGATACGAGCCCCGCCAATCTGAGACGTCTCGCGGCTGCCTGGCTCTCCGACAACTTCATCATCTATGTCGGCCTTGTCCTCGCACTGATGGGCGGCTTCGGCTGGTGGGTTGGTTACGTCGTGCCGCGCAAGGGCGTGAGGACAGTCGAATGAAGAAGACAATCAACACGAGACTTTTGGCCGGCACCATCCTTGCCACGCTGCTTCTATCTCTGCCTGCCAGCGCGACGTCGCTTTTGGTCCCCGAGGCGAGCACCGCCATGGCACAGGCTTCGAACGGCCAAGAAAACGGCGAAGCGAATGCGCAGACGACGCCAGCGCCTGACACGGTCGATCTGGCCGCGCTCTATTACTATGCCCGCAATGGCGAGGCAGAGCGCGTCGAAGCCGAGACCCGACGCCTGGAGCTGAAGTTTCCGGGCTTCACACCTCCGGCCGACCTCTACGCTCCCGATGCTGGCGACCACGTCGATGAGACCACGCTCTGGCAGCTCTACGAGCGCGATGACTATGCCGGCATCGAGCAGGAGATCAGCCGCATCGCCGCAAGCCATCCGGGCTGGGAGCCCTCGGAGGATTTCCGCAGCAAGCTAGAGCGGCGGAAGCTGAGGTTTGCCATGACGCGAGCCAACGAGGCGAAGGACTTTGTGACCGTCATCCGCCTTGGTGCAAAGCTCGCCCCTGCGCAGGAAACCGAGATCGACTTGCTCTGGATGATGCTCGACGCATACAGGGCAAACGACATGCAGGAGGGGCTGACGGCGGTCTATCGCGGCATCCTATTCCGGACCGCGGAGAAGGCGTTTTCAGATCAGCTGGTGCTGACCACTCTGCAGAAGGCGATGGAGGACATTCCGGCAGCCGATCTGCGCGCGGCGATCCGAGCGCTCTCTGCGGACCCCGAGCTGGCCCTTTCGATGCGGTCGCTCAACCTTGATCTCATGCGCCGCGAACTGGGCGACTTCGCCTCCGGCGTTGCGGGCGCGCCTCAGCCGAGCCCGGAGGCAATTGCCGCTGTGAGGACGGTTGCGGACACCGAGCAAGCACCGGAAGACCTCGCTTTAATGGGCTGGTACATGCTGAAGATCGAGCAGCCCGACCAGGCGGCAAACTTCTTCCAGCGCATGCTGCAGAAGAAGGCGACGCCGGAAGCCGTCCGCGGCATGGCGCTCAGTCTCTCCCACCAGTCGAAGGACGAGGAAGCCTACGCCTTCGTGACAGGCCATCTCGACCTGCTTGCCGGTGAGGATGCCTTCCTGCTCGATCAGCTTTCCTTTCCCTTCAAAGGCGAGGGCAAGACCGATATCGATGAGCGCGTCGTGAGCCGCTATTCGGAAGCGATCCAGAAGACGGAATCCTCCGATCACGCCCGCCTCATCGGCTGGTATGCCTACAACTCGCGCCAGTTCGAGCCTGCGCGCGCCTGGTTCGCCAAGGCCTTCGAATGGAAGGCCGAGGCAGACAGCCTGAAGGGGCTGGCCCTCACCCTGACGCGCCTGGGCGAGAAGAAAGCCCTTGTCGAGCTGCGGGAACAGCATGGCGAAGCCTATCAGGCGGTTTTCGCCGAGCTGAAATCGGCAGCCGCACCGCGCGAGCGGGCCGGGAAATCGGTCTCGGCACCCGCGGGCGTCCAGGCCGGTTATCTCTCGCGGCTGCAGAAGAAGGACTATGGTGGCTGTGTCGCCGAGCTGCGGCGGCTTGAAGCAAAGACCGCCTTGCGCCCGGATGCACAGGTGGCCAAGGGCTGGTGTCTGCTCGGTCTCAACCATTTGGCCGAGGCGCGTCAGGCATTCACGGCGGGCCTCGCGGGCGGTGGCGGCAAGGCGGATGATGCTGCCTATGGCCTTGGCCTCACACTTCTCCGCGCCAATCTGACCGATGACGCAGAGGCCCTGCTGATGCAGAGGAGCCTGACGCCGCTGCGCGATCGCGAACTGCGCGCCGAGCTTCTCTGGCAGCGGGCGCGCGCCGCCTTCGATCGCAAGCAATACCGTGTCACGCTTGAAGCACTGAACGCTCGCCTGCAGATCATGGCGGAGCCGGTCGGCATCAGCCAGATGCGTGCCTGGAGCCATTACCACCTCGGCAATCTCTCGCAGTCGCGCGCGATCTTCGCCCAGCTGAACCAGGTGATGGCCGACCCGGCAAACACCAGGGGCATCGCCGCCATCAACGAACGTATGGGGATCAGCCAGTGAAGCGAAACATCTTTGCGTTCCTGGCGCTGCTTGCCCTGCACGGCTGCAATACCGTCGAGGATCCCTTCCTGGATGGCATGACCGGGAGCATGCCCGTCGCGACCGGCAATCGAGAGCTCCCGGTGCATCTCGCATCCGCTTCACTGACGGGGCTGGGAGAGATGCCGATTGGTCTGCGTCAGACATCCACGGATGGCATGACCCGCCAAATTCTGGTCTGGGCAAACACGACAACGCTTGCCGGTGAGAACACGCTGACGATATCGACCGCAGCCGCCTCTGGATCTGCCCTCCGGAAAGGGCCGAACCGTTCCGAAATCAGCAGAACCTTGCGAAGCGAGTTCCCGGATGTTGCGATGACCATCGATCCGGTCATCCGCCAAAACGCTTATGGGGCCTATGGCGCAGCGACTGGAAAACTGGGCGACAAAGGTGGCTGCGTTTATGCGTGGCAGCTCATCGACCGTGACACCACGCTCGGCCGCGACAAGCCGGTGGACATTCGCCTCCGCTATTGCCATCAGGCGCTTGCACCGGAGGTGCTCGCAGATCTGCTGGCCGGTCTGACATTGCGAGGCCCGGCGACAGCGCCCCCGGTTGCTGGCATCGCCTATGGCTATGCCGCCCCCGCGCTGGCCACGACGTCTTTCTCCCCACCGATCCGCGCTGAGATTGAGACAGCCGAGGTCGAACCGACGCCGGAGGTATCCGTTGCCGAGGTCAGCGAACTCGAGAGCAATACGACAACCGGCGCCAGGATACCTACCCCCTAGATCGGGGACCAGACTTGACGAGAGGGGCAGCCTGGCGAGCCAGGACACGAGAACCGCCCCGCCCCTGATTGTTGGCACGCCTGCCGTCAAGGACCCGCCCGTTCTCCCGGAAAGCGATAACCGGCTGGACGATAACGACCTCTGTCAGGACGGCAGGATATCTGCATCGATCGCTTGAAGTGCAGCCCGGGCCACCTCTTCGTCCTGATCGCCACTGCCCTAGCCAACGCCGATACCGCCGACGAGAACACCAGCCAGGCGAATTGGCAAGCCGCCCTTCAGCCCGGTCACCTCGCCCTGCGTGGCACCGGAGATCAACAGACGGGCTTGTTCTGGGATGGCTGTCGATGGTGCATTGATGGAAGCTGCTGTACGGGCCTTGGCCAATGCGCTTTTCAGGGAAAGGAAACGCGCGCCTTTCATCCGGAAGGAAGCAAGGACAACCCCACTCTGATCCACCACGACGATGCATTGCGGCTGTCCCATCGTCGATGCAGCATCGATCGCGGCATGCAGCATGGCGAGCACGCCCTTGTCGGTCAGCTGCGCCGAAGCCTCGAAGAAGTCACTCATGCAATTGTTTCCTGCTGATATCGGTCGATAGTCGCGACCGGCGCGGAGGAGCCTGCGCCGGTCGCGGAAGGGCTAGGTCTTATTTACCCCAGATCTTGGCATACTGCTCGCGGTAACCGTTGCCTGGATCGAAGATGTTATTGTCGCCGCCGTCAGAGCTGATGTTCGCCTTGGTGACGACATGCAGCGGCGACGTATAACCCGACCACTCGACCTTGCTGACCGCGCGGTTCAGTTCGTCGATCAGCTGCCAGCCCTGCAGGTTGAGCGGCTCGGCCACCGTGACTGCCTGATACTGACCGGAACGGATGCGCTGATAGGCAGATTCAGAACCGTCACCGGCAGCAACCGCCTTCGGTGCACCGTCACCGGGAATGCCGGCAGCAGCGAGGCTCGGGCCCATGAAGTCGAAGTAGATGTCGTTGATCGCCAGCGCATGCGTCCAGCTTGCGCCATACTTCTGCAGAAGCGAGGTCGTCAGCGTCGGCATGCGGTTAGAGGTATCGGCAATCGGCGTGTCGACATATTCAAGCACCGTGCCGCCCAGCTTCTCGATCGTTTCCTTGATCTTGTCGGCCTTGGCAATCGCGATCGCATAGGTCGAGTCGGTGAAGATCACGACGCCCGGCTTGCCACCGGCGTCCGCGAAAGCCCATTTCCCGGCAGCGGCCGAGACTTCCATGGCATCGGTCGAGACATTGGCGAAAAGGCAGTTGGCGGGATCAGGGCCGATGACCGGACCGGCATGCCAGCTGACCATCGGGATGCCCGCATCGCAGGCCTGCTTCAACGCGGCCTGCTGTTCGACGGCATCGAAGCCGTTGATGATGATGCCATCGGGCTTCAGCGCAAGCGCCTGGCCGAATGCGCCGGCACGGCTCTGCACGGAACCGGCGCCATCAAGAACGGTAACCTCCCAACCGATCTTGGCAGCGGCTTCCTGGATGCCGTTGGTGACGCCGAGAATCCCGCCATTCTTCATGTCGGCGGCGAGCACGACGATCTTCTTGGCCGCCGCTGCGGTCGGACCACTGGTCGGACCATCCCAGGTGGTCTTTTCACCGGCATACTTCTGGACCTCTGCCATCGCGTCCGAAATCGCGTCGGCATGGGCAGGCATGGCGGCCGTCAGCGCCAGGATCGATACGGCTAGGGCTCTCTTCAGCATGGTTTCCTCCCAAAGTAGCTGAATGGACTTATTTGGACTTCGCGCCTTTCTTTCTTTGCGCGTAACCGGCGATCCCGATGGCGATCAGCAAGGTCGTGCCGTTGAACAGAGGCTCGACCCAGAAGCTGCCGCCGAATTGCTGGATGCCGGAAATACCGACGGCGAGGATCATCACGCCGACGATGGTGCCCCAGACATTGACGCGTCCGGGTTTGATGGTGGTGGAGCCGAGGAAAGCGCCGACAAGCGCCGGCAGCAGGAATTCGAGGCCAACGGAGGCCTGACCGATCCTGAGCTTCGAGGCGAGCAAGACCCCGGCAAGTGCAGTCATCAGGCCGGATGTGACAAACGCGCCGATGACGAACTTGCGGGTCGGGATGCCGTTGAGTTCGGCTGCCCGCTGGTTGGCGCCGATCGCGTAGAGATAGCGGCCGATCGGCGTGTATTCGAGCGCGACCCAGAGCACGACCGTGATGACCAGCACATAGATCGCGGTGATCGGCAGGCCAAAGACGAAGGTACCGTTGATCGCATAAAAGGCATCCGGCAAAGCGCCGACCATCTGGCGGCCGCCGGTGTGCCAGAGCGCGATCGCATAGAGGATCGTACCGGTTCCGAGCGTGGCGATGAAGCTATCGATCCGCGCAACCTCGACCAGGAGACCGTTCAGCGCGCCGATCACGACACCGAGCACCAGCACGATCGCAACGGCGACCGGCCAAGGAAGGCCGTAGACCGTTTGCAGACTGATCGCCAGGATATGCCAGAGCACGATGCCGTAGCCGACCGTGAGGTCGATGCGTCCGGCGACCATGGGGATCATCGCTGCCAGCGACAGAAGCGCGATGATCGCCTTGTCGGACAAAATGGCCCTGACATTGAGCATGGTCGGGAATGTCGTCGGCAGCAGGATCGAGAACAGCAGGATCAGGCCGAACATCAGGATGACGAGGCCATAGGTGGGCGCAAGGCGCACCAGCTTGCGTCCGGGCGACAGGCCCCGCAATTCGTCCTTGGTGGGCTCGACGGCGTTGGATTGGATACCGGGCATAACGGTCCTCAGGCGGCTTCACCGGCCGATGCGGCCTGGATCAGGGATTCGGTTGACAGTTCGACGCCGCTCAACTCGGCCACAGGCAGGCCGCGGCTGAAAACGATGGCGCGATGGCAGATATTGGCAGTCTCTTCGAAATCGGTGGACACCACGAGGACGCCCATACCGCTTGCGAGAGCCTGGTAGAGGAGGTGATAGATCTCGGCCTTGGCCCCGACATCGACGCCGGCGGTCGGATCTTCCGCAATCAGCAGCCGGCGGCCGGAATCGAGCCAGCGACCGACAACGACCTTTTGCTGATTGCCACCGGAGAGCGCCTCGATGGCAAGCGTCGGATCATTGGGCGAGAGCCCGACCCGACGACCAAGCTCCTGCGCGATGTCATCTTCTGCCTTCGGAGCGAGAAGACTGAACAGCCGTCGCCCTGTCGCAGATGGGTTGAGAAACGCGTTTTCGCGGATGGTGAGACCCGGCGCGACACTTTCGGCGATACGATCGCGCGCCACGAGGCCGATGCCCGAGCGCATCGCCGCGCCTGCATCCGTCAAGTCCGGCGTGACGCCATTCAGCCTAATCTTGCCGGCATGCGGAATGAGGCCGAAGAGGGCTCGACCGACATCTTCGTGCCCGGCCCCGCGAAGGCCTGCGAGACCGAGCAGTTCGCCGCGCTTGATTTCAAAACTGACTGGACCAACGGCCCCCGTCGCGAGACCTGAGACCTTGAGAATGGACGGCCCTTCGAGAATGGCAGGCCGCGCGATCTCGCGCGCCTTCCTGCCCACAATTAGTCCGACCAGTTCCTCCGGGGTTGTGTGTTCGATTGCGCGCATGCCGACCATCTGACCGTCGCGCAGGACCGCAACCCGATCGGCGATACGGAAAATCTCATCCAGCCGATGGCTGACATAGATCATGCCGACACCGCGGGCTTTCAGCGGACGGAGTGCCGCAAACAGGCGCTCCACTTCGTCGGCGGGCAAGCTGGCGGTGGGCTCGTCGAGCACGAGGTAATCGCAATCGGCAGCAAGCGCACGGGCGATCGCGACCAGAGATTTTTGCGTACGCGTCAGACTGGAAACCCGGGCGGTCGCCGAAAAGTCGGCCTCGACCAGTGCCAGCGCCTTGTCGGCCAGAGCTTCGGTCGCGGACCAGTCGATACGACGGCCCTTCTTCACATAGCCGAGCGACAGGGCAATGTTTTCGGCAACACTCATCCACTCGATCAGACCGAGATCCTGGTGGATAAAGGCGACCTTCTGGCCGCCGGCCTTGCCGGCCTCGTGGGCATAAGGTGTGCCATCGATGAAGACGCCGCCCTCGTCGGGGCGGTGGATGCCGCCGAGGACCTTGATGAGCGTCGACTTGCCGGCACCGTTCTCGCCGAGCAGCGCAACGATTTCGCCGCGTTCGACCTTCAGCGAAACGCCCTTCAGGGCCTGCGTGCCACCGAAGGATTTCACGATTCGATCGAAAAGCAGGCCGTCATTGGACGGTTGCATGATGGTTCCTCCTCCCATGCCCGGCCCCAGATCTTGCGTCAGGTTTACCGGTAACGTAACTAACGTACTTCCAACCAACCGCGAGTCAAGAGAAAAGTTATCGATAACATGAAGTGCTTTACCCGGCCTGCGACAGCGGCGCTTTCATTGCGATGAAGGCCAATCTCGAAGACATCGCACGCGCCGCCGGCGTATCGAAGATGACAGTCAGCCGCGTCCTGCGCGACGGTTCCGGCTTCTCGGTTGAGACGCGCCGGAAGGTGATGGCGATCGCCGAGCAACTGGGCTATGTGCCCAACCGGCTGGCTGCCGCCTTCGGTTCAGACCAGGCGGAAACGCTGGTCGGCATGTGTGTTCCGCGCCTGACATCGGGCCTGTTCGGCCATGTACTGGATGGCGTGGACAGGGCGCTTGGACGCCTCGGCTATCAGCTGATCATCGGCGCCAACGATCATTCGATGATCGAAGAGGAAGCCTGGATCCGGCAGGTCGTCAGTTGGCGTCCGGCGGGCCTCATTCTCTCCGGTCGCCACCACACGCCCGGTACGATCGAGTTGTTGCGCAGTGCGGCCATGCCTGTCGTCGAGATCTGGGACCTGACCACCAGCCCGATCGATATGGCCGTCGGCTTTTCCCATGCCGACTGCGGCGCCGAAATGGCTCGGCATCTTCTCGCGCGTGGCCGGCGCAAGGCCGGTTATGTCGGCGCACTCGCCCGCTCCGACGTCATGGGACAGGCGCGTTTCGAAGGCTTTCGCGATGCGCTCGCCCGGGCCGGACATCCACTCGTCGATGCCGAGATGCTGCACGACGCGCCGGGCTTCTATGCCGGTTATTATGGCCTGGAAACCTTGCTCAGCCGGAAAAACGGCTTCGATGTCGTCTATTTCCACAATGACGAGATGGCGATCGGCGGTCTTGCCTTCTGTCAGTCCCGCGGCTTGAGCGTGCCCGAGGATATCGGCATCGCCGGATGGGGCGGGATGGAGGCAGCATCCATCCTCCAGAAGCGCCTGACCACGACCGTCGTGCCGACCACCAGCATCGGCAAGGCGGCGGCCGAAGCCCTGGTCGCCAAGCTGAAGGGCGAACCGGTCCAGACCGTCACCTTCGTTCCGACACGCCTCGTGCCAGGCGAGACGGTGTAAGGCACCAAGCTGGCCTCAAGGGGTCTGGATGCCGCGCCGGTTGAGCACCACCGAATAGACGCTCGTGGTCGCCGTAATGAACAGACGGTGCTTCGAGTGTCCCCCGAAGCAGAGGTTCGATACCATTTCCGGCACCAGGATCTTGCCCATCAGATGCCCATCCGGCGCAATGCAATGCACGCCATCAGCTGCGGAGGACCATAGGTTTCCGTCCGTATCGACCCGCATTCCATCGGCGCAACCCGGCGTGATCACATGGAAGATACGCCCATTCACCGGTCGGCCATCGACCATGTCGAACACGCGGATATGCTGCGGATCGGAAGAGAACATGCGTCCTGTATCCGCCACATAGAGACGGCTGCCATCCGGGCTGAAGGCGAGGCCGTTCGGCCCCTGCATGTCGGTGATCACGGCCTCGATGCCACCCTCCGGCGACACCCGATAGACCGTACAGGGCAGCTCCTGCTCCGCCTTGGCCCCTTCGTAGTCGGTCATGATCCCGTAATGCGGATCGCTGAACCAGATCGCACCGTCGGGTGCAACGATGACGTCGTTCGGACTGTTGAGACGCTTGCCTTGATAGCTGTCGGCGATGACCGTGATCGAACCGTCCCACTCGGTGCGCGTCACCCGACGCGTTCCATGCTCGCAGCTGACGAGGCGACCTTGGCGATCCCGGGTGTGGCCGTTCGCATAGTTCGAAGGCTGGCGATAGGTGGTCACGCCATCCTCGCTCCAGCGGACGATGCGGTTGTTGGGGATGTCGGAAAACAGCAAGCAGCCGGCATCGCCGAACCACACCGGCCCTTCCGTCCAGTCGAAGCCTGTCGCAAGCCGCTTTACCGGCGCATTGCCAAGCACATAGGTGGCGAAAACCGGATCGACGACTTCGAAAAACGACATGAATGAAACTCCTCCCTGAACCCTCGCGCCACTCAGGCTGAAAACGCGATCTGCGCCTTCATCGCCTGGCTTCGATCCGAAGCCAGCAGAAAGCCCTTCTCGGCTTCTGCCAATGACACGGTATGCGTGATCAGCGGCTTCACGTCGATCAAGCCTTTCCGCATGAGTTCAACACCGATGGCAAATTCCTGATGGAACCGGAAGGAACCGCGCAGTTCGAGTTCCTTGGCCGTGATCGCCATCATCGGCAGTGTCATATCGCCGCCCAGACCGAGCTGCAGGATGATGCCACGTGGTCGAAGCGCGGGAATGGCGCCGGCCAATGCTGCGGCAACACCCGTGCATTCGTAGAGCACATCGAAAGTGCCCTTGTCGCCTACATAGGCAGATAGGGCATCCGGCTCCTTGGCCGTATTGATCACGCGGTCCGCGCCGACCTTTGCAGCGAGTGACAGCGTGAAATCGGAGAGATCGGTGGCAACGATCTCGGCTGCCCCGGCCCGACGGGCCGATAGGATCGAGAGAACACCGATCGGTCCGCAGCCGGTCACGAGGACCCGCTTGCCGAACAGGCTGCCCGCCCGCGTCGTGGCATGCAGGGTGACCGCCAGCGGTTCGGCCATGGCAGCCTCGCCGGCAGAAAGACCCGTGGCGTCGACGCATTGATAGGCGTCTGCCACCAGGCTTTCGCGGAAAGCACCCTGGATATGCGGGAAGGGCATGGCACTGCCGTAGAAGCGCATATTGAGGCACTGGTTCTGCAGCCCCTCGCCACAATAGCGGCACTCACCGCAGGGCCGAGAGGGCGAAACGGCCACAAGCTGCCCGATCTCGAAGCCCGACACATCGGGCCCGATGGCCTCAACACGGGCCGAGACTTCATGGCCGAGGATCATGGGTTCCTTCAGACGCACCGCGCCGAAGCCGCCGTGATTGTAGTAGTGGAGGTCCGACCCGCAGATCCCGCCGGTCGCAAGGCTCAGTCGCAGCTGGCCGGCCTGAGGATCTTCCACCGGGCGATCTTCGATCCGGAGATCACGGGCGGCATGAATGACGATGGCTTTCATCAGAGCACCGGAGTGAGGAGGGCTTCACCGGCGAAATGCGCGGTGAGATTGTCGCGGACGAGCTTGCCCATCGCCTTTCGAGTCTCGATGGTCCCGCTCGCATGATGGGGCTGGAGCAGCACATTCGGCAGTGACAGAAAGCGCGGATTGAGGTTGGGCTCGCCTTCGAAGACATCAAGAGCCGCCGAGCCAAGCTTGCCCGTCTCAAGCGCTTCCAGCAGGGCTTCCTCGTCGATGTTCGAGGCGCGGCTGATATTGATCAGCATGCCCTCGGGCCCAAGCGCCTCGATTACCTCGGCACCGACGATATGTCGGGTTGCAGCGGACGCAGCCAGCGTGACAAAGAGGAAGTCCGAACGCTCTGCGAGCGCCACGGGATCGGCGATGAACTTCCAATCCGTGGCAAAATCCTTGGCCGAGACATCGCTATAGGCAATCTCCATGTCGAAGCCGGCAAGGCGTTTGGCAACCTCGAAACCGATCCGCCCGAGGCCAAGCACGCCTGCTTTGCGGCCCCAGACGCGACGCTTCAAGGGATAGAGACCCTCGGCCGCCCAGGACCCGTCCTTCACCCAGGTTTCCGCACCGATCATCCCACGCGACTGGACGAGCATCATCGCGACACCGAGATCGGCCACGTCATTCGTCAGCACATCGGGCGTGTTGGTAACCCGGATATCCCGCGCCCGGCAGGCGCCAAGATCGACCGCATCGAAGCCGACGCCATAGACCGAGATGACTTCGAGATTGGGGCAGGCCGCGATGACAGAAGCATTCGCTCCGAGCTCGCCACGAGTGGCGATACCCCGGATTTTCGGCCCGACGTCAGCAAGGAAGGCAGCCTTGTCGGCGGCCTCGAAGTAGCGATGCATATGGAAGCTCTGCTCCAGTGGCACCTGATCCCAGTCCGGATAAGGGCCCATCTGCAGGATGTCGGGCTTGGTCATGATGTCTCTCCCCAGGGATGCTTGACTTTCGATTGTTATCGATAACATATACAAATCATCTGACGCTTGTCGAGAGCGAAACTGAAGGGAGTAAAGCGTGGCACTGAACCTGTTCGACCTGAAGGGCAAGCGCGCCCTGATCACGGGATCCTCGCAAGGGATCGGCTTTGCGCTGGCAGAGGGTCTGAAGGCCGCCGGCGCTGAGATCGTCCTCAACGGTCGAGACGCGACGAAACTCAAGGATGCGGCCGCACGGATCGAGGGTGCCGACCAGCTCGCCTTCGACGCGACCGAACACAATGCCGTGCGCGCAGCCGTCGACGCCTACGAGGCCTCTGGCAAGGCAATCGACATCCTCGTCAACAATGCCGGCATGCAGCACCGCGCGCCGCTCGAAGACTTCCCCGCCGATGCATTCGAGCGTCTGCTGCAGACCAATATCGCCAGCGTCTTCCATGTCGGCCAGGCGGTTGCCCGCCACATGATCGCGCGTGGTCGCGGCAAGATCATCAATATCGCAAGCGTCCAGACTGCCCTCGCCCGCCCCTCAATTGCTCCTTACACAGCGACCAAGGGCGCGGTCGGCAACCTGACCAAGGG
>JAIXSF010000405.1 GCA_027484835.1 Rhizobiaceae bacterium
GACGAGGCCTCGAAGTCCTTGCTGAGTTCGACGAGCGCGTTTGCCGGGTCCCATGCGGCCCAGCAGAGCGTCAGTTCCTTTTCGTCGGCATGCGCCATCACTGTGCCGAAACCCATCGAACAGGCGACTGTTCCAGCGGCAAGCAGGCCTTTCATGTAAAGCGATTTCATCATGTCATCCTCCCAGCGCCGTCCGGTCTCCTGCGGATGGCGAAACGCCCTTACGGGCCACATGCCGGCTCCAAACCCTAATCTCTGGCCGGCCTCCTCCAGTGGAACGGGCTGCAGTGAATGCATCTCCCCCCGAACCGAAACGGAGGCTAATTGATGTGCGCACCTCAGCGCAAGCAATTTTTGAGGTGCGCACATCAATTCTTGCGTTTGGCGGCGTTTTGAAGGAAAGCTCTGGACAGTGGAATCAACAGGAAGGCTCCATGCGTCCAACAGCGAAAGATCTGGCCGATGCTGCAGGCGTCAGCCTTGCGACCGTCGACCGTGTCTTGAACGACCGGCCGAATGTGAGCCCGAAGGCCGCGCGTCTGGTTAACGACGCCATCGAGCGGATTGGCTTCGTGCGCAATCCGGCGGCCGTCAGCCTTGCCCGCAACAAGGTCTACCGCTTCCTCTTCCTGCTACCGGATAGCGGCGATCTCTACCTGATGGAATTGCTGCGCCATGTGGAAGAGCTGACAAGCGCGCTCAAGGGCGACCTGACCGAAATCTCGTATCGGCAGATCGAGATCGACGATGCGCATGGCGTGGCCAAACTTCTTTCCAGCCTCGACAAGGAGACTGTCGACGGCGTTGCCGTGATGGCGCCGGAATCACCGCAGGTGCGCGACGCCATGGCCCGGCTTTTGGAGCGCAACATCAAGGTCGTGCAATTCCTGTCCGGCCAGGAAAAGCTGCCTGAGGCCGATTTTGTGGGCATCGACAACTTTGCAGCCGGGGCGACGGCCGGCAAGCTGATGGGGATGCTTGCGGGCCCTCAACCGGGGAAGGTGATGGTGATCGCAGAGACCATGCAGTCGCTCGACAGCATTCAGCGCCGTCTGGGCTTCGATCATGTGATCAATCGCGCCTTCCCGCATCTGACCTGTCTGCCGTCGATCGAAACCCATGCCGACGAGGCGCGCACCCGCCAGGTGGTGGCCCGGGTGCTCGCCGGCAATCGCGATGTTTGCGGCATCTATGTCCTGAGTGCCGAAGCCCGCGCGCCAATTCTCGCGGCCGCTGGCAACGTGGAGCTTGGCGGCATCGCGGTCGTCGTCCACGAGCGAACGCCCTTTACCGAGCAGGCACTGCGTGACGAGCTGATCGATGCCGTGATTGCACAAGATCCGGGCCATGCGGTGCGCAGCGCAATCCGCATCATGCGCGCCCGCTCCGATGCCCGCGAGCCGCTTGCTGCCCAGGAAAAGATCCGCATCGAGATCCTGCTCAAAGAGAACAGTTGACGAAGGGGCGCGCTCGCAGAGGCGCGCATTTCAGCGGTCTCGACGCGGATTCATACACGTCTCAGTACGACGCGGCATCCCGAAAAGACACAACCGCCAAGTCCACAAACGCCAACAAAAAAGCTCCTTTGCGGAAGATGCGACGAGCTCTCGGCAGTTGGCCTTCGCGTAGAGTTTACCCCGGCAGCCGAAGCGCCAGAACGCATCACCCTCAGCTACCGAAACTCGTTCCCACCCCTTGGACGGTGTTGGCTAAGATCAACAAACGGTTGCGGACGCGTGTGGTCTTGTCTGCGCATCACTTGCTTTAGGGGATGGTCGAATGCCTGATTTTGCCTCGCGAAGGTGTGGCGATGATTGTCGGTCGAGGTCCTCGGCGCAGACAGGGGTGCTCGGTCGTGCTAGGATCTGCACGTCGTTCCGGGAAGGCCCGGGTGATTGGAGTTCAATGCGACCGAACACGAGGAAGGCTTCGATATGAAGGCAACATGGAACGGCGCGCTGATCGCCGAAAGCGACGATACGGTTGTTGTCGAAGGCAATCACTACTTCCCCATCGCTTCGGTGAATTCCGATTATCTGAGACCCAGCGATCGCATGTCGGTCTGTCCCTGGAAAGGGCAGGCAAGCTACTACACGCTGGAGGTCGACGGTCAGAAAAATGCGGATGCAGCGTGGTTCTATGCCGAACCCAAACTGGCTGCGAAGGAAATCGAGGGCAGAATAGCCTTCTGGAAGGGTGTGCAAGTCAGTCCCTGATGACTTGCATAGGTGTTCACGCGGCGCTCATGCCGTTGCGTTTCGCGGCTAGGCGCTCGATCGCGGAGAGCGCATCGTAGATCAGTACGGCCAGAACAGCGACGACCAGCCCGCCTTGCAGCACGAAGGACAGGTTGTTGGACAGGAGACCGGCGATGATGACTTCGCCCAGTGTCTTTGCAGCCACTGTGGAACCGATGGTTGCCGTGGCAAGACCGATCACGACAGATAGCCGAATGCCGCCGATGATGACCGGCAGTGCCAGCGGCAGCTCAATTTTGACCAGCCTCTGCCACCCCGTCATGCCGCTGCCGCGCGCCGCCTCCAACACCGAGGGCGGCAAGGTCGTCAGGCCCGTCATGGTATTCTCGAAGATCGGCAGAAGTCCGTAGAGAAACAGTGCGATCAGTGTTGGCTTCTCGCCAAAGCCGACAGCCGGCACGGCCAGCGCCAGCACGGCGACCGGCGGAAACGTCTGGCCGATATTGACCAGGCTCCGGGATAGAGCCAGAAACTCCGCGCCGATCGGCCGCGTGACGAGGATCGCCAGCGACACTGCGAAAACCGTCGATGCAATCGTCGCGATCAGGACGGTGCGCAGGTGGGACAGCGTCAGAGACAATAGGCTCCCCTGATTGTAGATCACCGGCGCATCGTTCTGCGTCAACGGTTTGAGGATCGGCGCAAACCACTCCGGCTGCAGCAGGAAAGCCACGAGCAGAAGAAAGACGACAATCCGCAGCAAGGTCGGCAGGGCGATCTTCATCGCGGCCTCGCTGCACGCTTCACGAGGCTCTCGAGACTGACGCGTCCGAGCCTCGCGCCATCCGGGCCTTCCACCGGAAGGGTGTCTCGTCCCGACCACAAGAGCTCGGCAAGGGCATCACGCTGGCTGAGCGTGGAGGCCAGTGCCGGGCCTTCAGCATGGCCGTCCTCGACGGCTGCTCCTACGGTTTCAATCGAGAGCATTCGGAAAGGGCGTTCACTGGAACCGGTGAGCGTTTCGACGAAAGGCGTGGCGGGATTTACAAGCAGGTCGGCCGGCGTTGCGTATTGAACGAGCCTGCCCTTGTCCATGACCGCGATCTTGTGGGCGAGGTGGAAGGCTTCTTCCATGTCGTGGGTGACGAGCACTATGGTGGTGCCGAATTTTTTCTGGATCGCCAGGAGATCGTCCTGCGCCTTGGCCCGGATGATCGGGTCGAGCGCGCCGAAGGGCTCGTCCATCAGGAGAACGTTCGGCTCGGCGGCAAGCGCGCGCGCCACGCCGACGCGCTGCTGCTGGCCACCCGACAGCTCGTGCGGAAAGCGGGACCCGAATGCTTCGGGATCGAGCTGGAAAAGTGTGAGCAGCTCCGTCACGCGCGCATCGATGCGCGCTGTATCCCAGCCGAGAAGCACAGGCACGGTCGCGATGTTCTGGGCGACGGTGCGATGCGGAAACAGGCCGTGCCCTTGGATCGCATAGCCGATCCGCCGGCGCAGCTGAAATGCGGGCATCGTGCGATTGTCTTCGCCATCGAGCCGGATGACGCCCGATGTCGGCTCCACCAGCCGGTTGATCATGCGCAAAAGTGTCGTCTTGCCGGAGCCCGATGTGCCGACAACGACGGTGATCGTGCGCGGCTCGATCGTCATCGACACATCGTCCACGACGGTTGTGGTGTCGTATCGCTTGGTGATGTGGTCGATCTCGATCATGCGGTCCTGTCTCGGGCTTGCGTGGTCATTTCGATGATGGCGTCGAACACGATGGCTGCCGCAAATGCGAGCGCCACGGTCGGCACGGCGCCGAGAAGGACGAGGTCCATGGCGGTTTGACCGATCCCCTGGAAAACGAAGACCCCGAAGCCGCCGCCGCCGATCAGCGCAGCGATCGTCGCAAGCCCGATGTTCTGGACCAGAACGATGCGAATGCCTGTCAGGATGACCGGCAGGGCAAGAGGAAATTCGATCCCGAGCAGTCGCTGAGTGTCGGTCATGCCGATCCCGCGCGCTGCCTCGTTGGCATCCCGGGGGACACTGCCGAGGCCGACGACGGTGTTGGAGACGACCGGTAGCAGCGAGTAGAGGAACAGGGCGACGAAGGCTGGAGCCACACCGATGCCCCGAATGCCGATGGCTGATGCGCCCGGCACATTGAGCGCTATCCAGCCGATTGGCGCGATCAGCAGACCGAACAGGGCAATGGACGGAATTGTCTGGATGATGTTGAGGACGTTCAGGACGCCGGGGCGTACGGTCTCGACCCTGTGGCAGAGCACGCCGAGCGGTACTCCGACGAGCACGGCAGCAAGGAGCGAGCCGAGCGCCAGCGTCAGATGTTTGGCTGCTTCATTCCAGAACGTGTCGGATCGGTTGGCGTATTCCTTGAGGATGGACAGGCTGCTCCAGGTGTCGGAGACAAGGACACAGCCGATCGCAATCGCAACTGCGATGAGAACTGCGATGCGCATTTGTGGCGACGGGCGAAGCCGGGTGAAGGAATCCGCTGTCAACAGTGCCATGGCGAAGGACAGCAGCCAGAAGCCTGACGCCGGCGACACGCGAGCATAGCTGTTTTCTGGCGGGGTCAAGTGCTTTGCAGCGAGCCCGATGAACACCGCCAAGGAGAGAAGCGCAGCCAGGCTCGCGCAAAGTCGTACAAGCGTGGGCGTTCTGAAAAGTGCGATCAAAGCGACGGCTACCAGGCACCCAATCAAGGTCAAACCCATGGGCTGGGACAGTGCCTCAAGAATAGCTCGGGGTTCCCCCTGAATGATCCTGTTTGCCCTGAATGTCGCAAATGGCGACACCGCAACGCCGTATGTGACCAAGGCCGCAATGATCAGGCCAAGCTTGTCAAAACGTAGGGTCATCAACAGGCTTTCGATGTCGTCTTTGCGGTGGGGCAACCCGCCTTCTGTCGTTGATGCCGACATCTCCCCCTGCTGGGGAGATGTCTCGATTGTCTTGCCTGGCTGATCGTGATCGGGAGCTTACCGAAGCATGCCAGCACAGAGGCCTTTTCATCAGGCGCTACCGGCCCTGTTTACTTCAGAAAGCCGTTCTTCTTCAGGAAATCCTCGGCCACGGCCTTGGCAGGCTCGCCGCCGACCTGAACACGACCGTTGAGGTCCTGAAGGGTTACCAGATCGAGCTTCTCGAAGACCGGCTTCAACAGGCCCTCGATTTGCGGATATTTCGTCAGCACCGCCTCGCGAATGATGGGGGCGGGTTGATAGACCGGCTGGACGCCCTTGTCATCGGCCAAGACGACAAGCCCGGATGGTGCAATGCCCCCGTCCGTCCCATAAACCATGGCTGCGTTCGCGCCATTGGTCTGGTTGGCTGCAGCGGCGATGGTTGCCGCCGTATCGCCGCCAGACAGCGTAATCAGCTGTTCGGGCTTCAGCGTGAAGGCATAGGTTGTCTGGAAGGCGGGAAGGGCGGCTGCCGAATTGACGAATTCGGAGGAGGCAGCCAGGACGACCTGACCGCCGCCGGCCACGAACTTGCCGAAGTCAGACAGGGTGGCGAGTTTGTTCGCTTCGGTCACATCCTTGCGCAGGGCGATCGCCCAGGTGTTGTTGGCTGGCGATGGCGTGAGCCAGACGATCTTGTTGGCATCATAGTCAAGTTTCTTTGCTTCGGCGTATGCCTTGGCAGCGTCCTTCCACAGCGGATCATCGGCCTTTTCGAAGAAGAATGCGGCGTTACCCGTGTATTCCGGATAGATGTCGATCTCGCCGGCAATGATGGCCTGACGGACGACCGGCGTCCCACCGAGTTGTACCCGGTCGGTGGCTTCGATGTTGTTGGCGTTCAGTACGGCAAGAATGATATTGCCGAGGACGCCACCTTCGGTGTCGATTTTGGAGGACACGACCACCTGGGCCTGGGCCTGCGTCCCTGCAAGCGCCAGCACGAGCGCGGCTGCGATCAACTTGGTCTTTCCGGACATTTCAGATTCCCTGTCACAATTGGTGTTGCCGTCTGGCGGATGTAAAACTGTTGCAAGACGCCCGCCCTGCTAATCTTTGATCATGGATGCGACGGCTTGTCGGGGCATGAGATTCCGACAAATGGCCGCGCAGGACAAAAAATGCATCACGGTTCGCCGAGCTCTATCGGCAGACCTCCCCGAGTGAGCTTACTCTCCGGCCAAGGTCTTCTTTGTCCGTCTGGTGCTGCTATTCGTGTAAGCCTGTGGGCCTGAACGCTCGCGGTCGGAAATCGATCCATCGAGGCAAGGTGTTTTCGTGCGAGCAACCACCGCGGGGGCAATTCCGATGTCCCCTATGGCCACAGCTCGTTGCTGTGCCTTCAACCCAGAGTGCAAGGCCGTGCCTCCATCACTGCATGGAAACTTACGACGGGGGACATACCGCATTCGGCGCTTGGCAAGATCACTCCCGGCGATCTCACCATGAAAATGGCCATTGCAGCGGGCGTCTGCACGGATGAACGTTATGATGCGATTTGCAGTTGGACGAGTTCGAGGACAAATCCAACCAACCAAAGCCTTTGCGACACGCCGAGTTTGCGAATAGACCAAGATTTCGGGCACTCCGCATCTTTAGTCAGCTTTCAAATGAGACTCGTCTCTTCAAAAGCCACGATTAAGGGGCGTGTGATCAATGACTTAACCCAAAGCTTCAGACTGGATCTTGGTTGAATGAGCGGCGAAATTCGTCGATTGCGGATAGCGGGAACGGGACATTTCGTTCCATCGAAAGTTCTTCCGTCGACGGCCATCGATCGGCAATTGGGCTTTGAAGAGGGCTCTCTGGAGCGGCTTTCCGGCGTGTTCAGCCGGCATGTCTGCCAGGAAGAAGATGATCAGATAACGATGGCAGTTGCTGCTGCCAATCTGGCCATCCGAAAGGCGGGCATAGGGCCTGAGGACATTGATCTTGTCATCGGTGCTTGTGGTGTTCCCTATCAGCCCCTGCCGACAACCGCGCCGCTGGTGATGGACCGGCTCGGCATTGCCGAGGGCCGGGCTGCCGCCTTCGATGTCAATGCAAGCTGTCTGAGTTTCCTCGCCGCTGTTGATCTGGCTGCTGATCGTTTCGCGATGGGACGCGCGCGTGTGGCCGTGGTGTTTTCTGCGGATATCGCCTCGAGGGCGCTGCCCTGGAGCGATCAGCCGGATGTGGCGGCTTTGTTCGGCGATGGGGCGGCTGCAATCGTGTTGACGGCGGCTTCGGAGGGCGAGAGCGCGATCCGTGCCAGTCTCATGCGCACCTACCCGTCAGCCTATGACGCTTGCGGAATCGGTGCAGGTGGGACGCGCTTCGATTTTCATCGGCAGCCGGACGAATTCGCCGCCCATGCCTCCTTCCGTATGGATGGCAAGGCGCTGTTTCGCATCACGCATCGCCATTTTCCTCGTTTCGTCGACGAGCTTCTCACCGCTGCCGGATGGACGGCCGATGATGTTGATCTGGTGGTGCCGCATCAGGCCAGCCCTTTGGCGCTGGAGCACATGATCAGGCAGACCGGGATGGCGGCTGATCGGGTGGTCAATATTACGACGCGATTTGGCAATCAGATAGCAGCCTCCATTCCGACGGCGCTCGATATCGCCTGGGC
>JAIXSF010000355.1 GCA_027484835.1 Rhizobiaceae bacterium
CACGACTTCGTAAGGGCTGATATTCGGATGGGCATTGCCGAGCCGGGTCGGCGATTTGCCGGAGACCAGGTAGTTCATGTTCTGGTTGGCAAGCACGGCCGACATGACGTCGAGCAGGGCCATGTCGACGAACTGGCCCTGGCCTGTTTTCATCACGTGGATCAGGGCAGCCTGGATGGCTGTCACCGCATAGATGCCGGTGAAGATGTCGGCGATGGCGACACCCGCCTTCATCGGCTCGCCATCTTTCTCGCCCGTAATCGACATGAAGCCGGACATGCCCTGGACGATATAGTCGTAGCCTGCGAAATCGGCATAGGGGCCGTTCTGGCCGAAGCCGGTGATCGAGCAATAGACGAGCTTCGGGTTGATCGCCTTCAGGCTTTGGTAGTCGAGGCCGTATTTCTCAAGGCCGCCGCGCTTGAAGTTCTCGATCACGACGTCGGCCGAGGCGCAGAGGCGGCGGACGATGGTTTGGCCTTCTTCGGTCTTCAGGTCGACGGCGATCGAGCGCTTGTTGCGGTTGGTCGAGTGGTAATAGGCGGCCGAGAGGTTCTCCCCATCGGCACCCTCGACGAAGGGAGGCCCCCAGGCGCGGGTGTCGTCGCCCCCTTCCGGGTTCTCCACCTTGCTCACATCGGCGCCGAGATCGGCGGGCATCTGGCCTGCCCAGGGACCCGCCAGCACGCGGGCAAGTTCGATCACGCGGATGCCTGATAGCGGTGGCGGGGCGGGGTGCTTGGGCGTCATTGCGCGATCCTGTGCGGCGTCGTCAGGACCGGCGATCCGACGGAAATGGATCGCTTGCCATGACAAGAACTGCTGTCAGTCGAGCTATACTGCCGGATTTTGCCATTCGCACCTGATATTCTCTCATGGCATCATTCCGTTTCGGCAATATGCTGATGCTTCAGGGGCCCAGATTGGCGAGCCAGGCGAGAAAATCGGCAATCGGTTTTTCGCGGCCGATCTCGTTCAGAGTCTCGTGGCGCATGGTCTCGTATACCGTCGTCTCGACATCGGTCATGCCGACATCGAGCATGCGCTGGCCGAGCCAGCGGATTTCGCGGCCCTTGTTGGTCGCTGGATCCTGGCCGCCGCCGACGAGATAGACCGGAAGCCGCTGGGGCAGGCGTGAAAGACGGTCGGGATCAGCGCCTGCGAAGGTGAGCCTGAAGATATCGCGCCACATCGAGACGCTGGCGTCGAAGCCGCACAGCGGATCGGCGATATAGGCGTCGACTTCCTTCGGGTCATGCGACAGCCAGTCGAAAGCGGTGCGATGGCCGGAAATGGCGCGTCCCCAGGCGGCAAAGGTTGCCTTGGGCAGGATTAGGGAAGGGACGTCGGAGCCCTTCAGCATCTGTTCGAGATAGAGCACGCCCTGGGCGAAACGGCCTGCCAGGCCCGGGTTGAAGTTGGAATTCCAGACCGCCAGAGCGTGGAAGGCCTGCGGATGCTCGGTTACCACGTTGAGCGCGATCAGACCGCCCATCGAGTGGCCGAAGAGAATAACGGGCAGGCCGGGATATTCACCGACCGCGCGGTCGCGCATGGCCATGACATCGGCAACGACCTTGGCGACGCCGTCCTGGCGCGCAAACAATCCGAGGGCGGCATCCGGCGCGGACGTCTCGCCGTGGCCGCGGTGATCATGCGCGTAGACGTGATAGCCATGTGCCGCCAGGGCCTCGGCGAAGCCATTGTAGCGCCGCGAATGCTCGGCCAGACCGTGGCAGATCAGCACGATACCGCGTGCGCCAGTTGCGGCAGGCTGATGGTGATAGGCGAGGCGGGCGCCGCTTGGTGCGTCCAGCCATAGTAGATCCGAAAACATGCATGCCTCCCATTCAACCCTTCCCCGTGTGTTGCCCGGGCCGCCTGCTCTGTCAATCAGCAGTATTGCGGGCAAAGGAAATGTTCATTCCTTGCAGGCTAGCGTTTGCCAAACCAGAGAGCCGGGATTTCTGAATGTTGGAAGCTGAGACGACACAGGGCGCGAGCGGTTCTGCGCGTCACTTCATCGTGCTGGTCGCAGTTCTTCTTGCAGTCGTCATCTTCGACGGGCTCGACGGCATTTCCTTCTTCGGCGATATCGATGACGAATTGCGGCTGATCCAGATCCGCCACCTCCTGGAGGCGGGTGGTTGGTACGATCTCCGTCTGCCGATGATACAACTGCCGGAGGTCTATCAGTCGCCCTGGTCGCGCCTGGTCGACCTACCCTATGTGGTCATCGCGTCCGCCGTGCGTCCGCTGTTGGGCCTGGACGGTGCTCTGCAGGTGGCAACGTTGGTGTGGCCGCCCGTTCTCCTGGCGGGATTTGCCTTCCTCGCCGTGCGTTTCGTCCGCGAGATCACGCCGGGCGAGCGGCTTTCAAGTGCCTCCTTCGTTCTCGTCGGGCTGCCTCTCATTCTCGCTGCTTGGGAGTTTTCGCCGGGGCGGATCGATCATCACAACATGCAGATGCTTCTGATGCTGATGATCATGCTGGGGCTGGTGACGAAAGGCGTGCGAGGGGGCTGGCTGGTCGGCACAGGCGCAACGCTGTCGCTTGTCATCGGCCTTGAATGTCTGCCGTTCGTCGCCGTTGCTCTGGCGCTTGTTGCCATCGGTTTCATCCTGAATGTCGAGCGGAGCCGGCAGATGCTCGCCGATACGGGCCTTGCCATGGGGGTCACGGCATTCATCGCTGGTCTGCTGTTCGTCGGTCCCCGTGGGCTGACGGCGACGGCTTGCGATGCCTTCTCCGCGCCGTTCTTGACCGCGCTCTGGGGTTATGCGGCCTGCTTCTGGCTTGCCTCCCGGTTTGTTCCCGAGCGTTCACGCTGGATATCGCGGCTGACGGTGCTGGGGCTCGGGGGATGTGCCGTGACACTGGCGCTCGTCCTGCTCTACCCGAGCTGCCTGTCCGGCCCCTATCACATGATTGATCCTCTCTCCCGGTCCTATTGGTTCGACCGGATCCAGCAGGAACAAAATGTGCTCGCCCTCCGTCAGGAGGGGATGACGGGCCTGGCCATGCTGGTGTTCCTCTCGGTCATGTCGCTGATCGCTGTCTTTGCCTGCCCGTTCTGGCGGCCTGCAACCCGGAAAAGCTTTCGCCACTGGGCGGCATTTCTATTTGCCACCAGCGCCCTGCTGCTGACCTATGGGCTCATCCGTTATATCCGGTTTCCGGTGGCGCTCCTTCCGCTCTATCTGCCGCTGACACTTGCCGTCTGGTCTGAACCGACCCGCCTCCAATCTTGCCGTCTGGTGGCCATGCTACCCATCCTTGCTGCCCCCGTCCTCATCACCGCTCTCTATCTGGCTGTTCCCGCAAGGCCTGCGCAGCAGGATGCCGTCTGGTTGATGTCCGGGGATGATTGCCACGACGATGATTACGCGGAACTGCGGGCTCTTGCCCCCGGTCGGATCCTGGCGCCCACCGGCCTGGGCCTTGCTCTTGCCCGAAACGTTCCGGCCGGCGTGTCGGTCGGGGCGATCCCGTTTCATCGGGCCGCTCCGGGAATTCGCGCGAGCTTCACTGTTTTCGCCATGGACGACAAAGCCCAGCGGCAGGCGGCCCTCGCTCCGTTCGACTACGTGGCCGTCTGCCACGTGCCATTCGATATTCCCGCTGAGGAGGCGCCTGTCTATTCGGCGCTGGCCAATGATCGTAGCTGGCCGGGTCTGGTGCCGCTGCCGGTTCAGGGTGAGGGCAGGCTGCGCCTCTTCCGGATCGACCACGAGCGGCTGATGTGATGCAGTGGAGAATGTGATGGGTCCGGAGAATGTGCCGGCATGAAAGCGCTCTTCGCATTGCGCGCGCGGCCAGTTTCGCCTACATAGCGGCAAATTCCCATTCCCGCCGGAGCAAGACCCCATGGCACGCCAGTTCATCTATCACATGTCGGGACTTAGCAAGTCCTACGGCGCAAAGAAGATTCT
Source organism: Rhizobiaceae bacterium (assembly GCA_027484835.1). Lineage (GTDB taxonomy): Bacteria > Pseudomonadota > Alphaproteobacteria > Rhizobiales > Rhizobiaceae > Allorhizobium. The sequence continues at coordinate 3,934 of JAIXSF010000355.1, forward strand.
CGAGAAC
>JAIXSF010000490.1 GCA_027484835.1 Rhizobiaceae bacterium
ACGCGTCATTTCATGCGTGAGCTCAACCGGCTGGGCGTCACGGCCGTCATCGATGCAGGCGGTGGTTTCCAGAACTATCCGGATGATTATGCCGTCATCCAGAAGCTGGCGGACGAGGACCTGCTGACGGTGCGGCTCGCCTACAATCTCTTCACCCAGAAGCCGAAGGAGGAGAAGGAAGACTTTCTCCGCTGGACCTCCTCGGTCACCTACAAGCAGGGCACCGATTACTTCCGCCACAATGGTGCCGGCGAAATGTTGGTCTTCTCCGCCGCCGATTTCGAGGACTTCCGCCAGCCACGCCCGGACATGCCGCCGGAGATGGAAGGCGACCTCGAAGAGGTGGTGCGGGTGCTTGCGCAGAACCGCTGGCCCTGGCGTATGCATGCGACCTATGACGAGACCATCTCGCGGGCCCTCGACGTCTTCGAAAAGGTCAACCGCGATACGCCGCTTGATCGCATCAACTGGTTCTTCGACCATGCGGAAACAATTTCCGATCGTTCGATCGACCGCGTGGCGGCTCTCGGCGGCGGTGTCGCGGTGCAGCACCGCATGGCCTATCAGGGCGAGTATTTCGTCGAGCGATACGGCTATGGTGCCGCCGAGGCAACGCCGCCAATTGCGAAGATGCTCGATCGCGGCGTGCATGTTTCGGCGGGCACGGATGCGACCCGTGTTGCCTCCTACAACCCTTGGGTCTCGCTCTCCTGGATGATCACAGGCAAGACCGTGGGTGGCATGAGCCTCTACCCCCGGCAGAACTGCCTGGACCGGGAAACGGCGCTCAGGATGTGGACCGAAAAGGTCCAGTGGTTCAGCAATGAGGAGGGCCGCAAAGGCCGCATCGAGGCCGGTCAGTTCGCTGACCTGATCGTGCCGAGCAAGGACTACTTCTCCTGCCCGGAGGACGAGATCTCCTTCCTGACCTCCGACCTCACCATCGTCGGCGGCAAGGTCGTCTACGGCGCCGGTGACTTCAGCGGCATTGATGCGCCGCCGCTTCCTCCCGCCATGCCCGACTGGTCGCCGGTCAGAACCTTCGGGGGCTATGCCGGCTGGGGCGAGCCGCAAGGGGCCGGCAAGAACTCACTGCGCCGCCATGCGATTGCGTCCTGCGGCTGCGCCAACGACTGCGGCGTGCATGGTCACGACCATGCTGGCGCCTGGACCTCCAGCCTTCCCATCAGCGATCTCAAGGGCTTTTTCGGTGCGCTCGGCTGCTCCTGCTGGGCCGTTTAGGAGAGAAGACGATGACAACAATCACACGTTTTGAACACAACACTCCGCCGACGCGCCGCAATGTGCTCAACGGGTCGACGGCAAAGGTCCTGATGCTGGGCGCGCTGTGCTCGGCCTATATCCAGGGTGCCTTGACGAAGCTCTTCGACTTTGAGGGCGCCATTCAGGAAATGACCCATTTCGGCCTGCTGCCGGCACCCCTCTTCGCAGCCGGCGTGATTGCCTTCGAGCTCGTGACATCCGCCATGGTGATTACGGGCTTTCAACGCCGCACCGGAGCGCTTGCGCTCGCTGCCTTCACGCTCGCGGCGACCTTGATCGCCCTGCAGTTCTGGACGATGCCGGAGGGTCCGGCACGCACGGGCGCGACCAATGCCTTCTTCGAGCATCTCGGCCTGGTCACCGCCTTCCTTCTCGTCGCCCGGATGGATGCGAGCGGTCAAACGTCCAAAAAACCGGCCTAGGCGACAAGAGCAGACGGCACCCAGGCCTTAGTCTCGGGTCATCCAATCAGCAGGAACCAAGTGATGGATCAGAAACACGAATTCCTCTTGTCCCGGCGGCAGGCACTGCTCGCGGGCGCCACCCTTTCGCTGGCAATGACGCTCCCGGTCTTTGCCTCGGAAACCCTCAACGCACTTCAACAGGAAGGAACGATACCAATGACCGAGACCTATGTGACCACCAAGGACGGCGTCGACATCTTCTACAAGGACTGGGGTCCGAAGGATGCGCAGCCGATCGTCTTCCATCACGGCTGGCCGCTGTCGTCCGACGACTGGGACGCGCAGATGCTGTTCTTCCTCCTCAACGGCTACCGAGTCGTGGCTCATGACCGCCGTGGCCACGGGCGCTCGCAGCAGGTGAGCGAAGGTCACGATCTCGACCACTATGCCGCCGATGCCTCGGCCGTTTTCGAGAAGCTCGACCTGCGCAATGCCGTTCATATCGGCCACTCCACCGGTGGCGGTGAAGTGGCGCGTTATGTCGCGAACTTCGGCGAACCGCAGGGCCGTGTGGCGAAAGCCGTCCTGGTCGCGGCCATCCCGCCGATCATGGTGAAGACGGAAGCCTATCCGGGCGGTCTGCCGATCGAAGTGTTCGACGGTTTCCGTTCGGCGCTTGCCGCCAACCGCGCGCAGTTCTTCCGCGACGTTCCGGCAGGTCCCTTCTACGGTTTCAACCGTGATGGCGCGACCGTGCATGAAGGCGTGATCCAGAATTGGTGGCGCCAGGGCATGATGGGCGGCGCAAAGGCCCACTACGACGGCATCAAGGCCTTCTCGGAAACCGACCAGACCGAGGACCTGAAGAACATCTCGGTGCCGACGCTCGTGATGCATGGCGACGACGACCAGATCGTTCCGATCGCCGCTTCTGCCGAGATTTCGGTCAAGCTTCTGAAGAACGGCACGCTGAAGGTCTACAAGGGCTTCTCGCACGGCATGCTGACCGTCAACGCCGACGTCATCAATCCGGACCTTCTAGCCTTCGTGAAGAGCTGAGCCGGCTTGTGCCTCAGAGGCCGCCGCCTGACCCGCGGCGGCCTTCGTGTGTCTACACCCTGCCCGTTTCGCAGCAGGGCGCACCATTGCACCGAACCTTCAGAGGTGATCGTCATGACCCAAGTGCAGCCTGACAAAGCGGAGGCCGGCAGTGCGCTTGCTCCGTTTCACCACACGGCCTTCGCGGTTCTCTGGACCGCAACCGTCATCGGCAATACCGGCACCTATATGCGCGATGTCGCGAGTGCGTGGCTCGTCGCCGATCTTTCCGCTTCTCCGGGTGTCGTGGGCCTGATCCAGGCCGCAGGGACACTACCGATCTTCCTGCTGGCGCTGCCGGCAGGGGTGCTGGCCGACATTCTCGACCGGCGCAAACTGCTGATGGCGATGCAGGTCGTGCTTCTTGCGGTCAGCCTTGCCCTGACGCTGCTTGCGTGGCGCGGGCTGATCACCGTCGAGCTCCTGATCGGCCTGACCCTCGTCGGCGGAACGGCCGCAGCCATTGCCGGTCCCGCCTGGCAATCCATGGTGCCGGATCTCGTTCCGAGATCCCAGTTGCGCAATGCGATCGCTCTGAACTCCGTCGGGATCAATGTGTCACGGTCGATCGGCCCTGCGGTCGGCGGCATACTGCTCGGCGCCTTCGGTGCGGCTTTCGCTTATGCGGCGGATCTTGCCACCTACCTCTTCGTGATCGGCGCACTCCTCTGGTGGCAAAGTCCACGTGCCGAGGTGAGCCACATTCCCGAGCACTTCTTCGGCGCATTCCGCGCGGGCCTTCGTTATGCCCGCTCGAGCCGCAAGCTGCATGTCGTGCTGTTGCGGGCCGGCGTCTATTTCATCTTCGCAAGCGCCACCTGGGCGCTTCTTCCTCTCGTTGCCAAGGATCTGCTTGGGGGCGGGGCGAGCTTCTTTGGCCTGCTGCTCGGCGCGGTCGGAGCCGGGGCCATCGGCGGGGCGACCATCCTGCCGAGACTGCGCAGTCGGCTGAGTTCCGACACCATCCTCCTGGGATCTGCGATCCTCAGCGCCGGCGTCATGGTCGTGCTTACCTTCGCGCCCCCGCAATGGATAGCCTTCCTCTGCCTCTTCTTGCTGGGCAGCGCGTGGATAGCGGCGCTCACCGTCCTCAATGGCGTTGCCCAGGCAGTGCTACCCAACTGGGTGCGCGGGCGTGCACTCGCGGTCTACCTCACCGTCTTCAACGGGGCGATGACGGTGGGCAGCATTGCCTGGGGCATCACCGCCGAGTCGATGGGATTAACGACGACACTTTTGATTGCGGCCGCCGGCCTGAGCTTAAGCGCAGTCCTCATGCATCTGATCAAGCTGCCGCTGGGCGAGGACGACCTCTCCGCGTCCCACCATTGGCCAGAGCCCATTGTGGCGGATAGCGTTGCCCATGATCAGGGGCCGGTCATGGTGCAGATCGAGTATACCGTTGCCGCAGACGATCGCCCTGCATTCCTGCGGGCGCTCAACCTCCATGCCGAAGCGCGCCGGAGGGACGGCGCCTATCTCTGGGGCGTGAGTGAGGATGCTGCAAAACCCGGGCAAATCGTTGAATGGTTCTTCGTCGAATCCTGGGCCGAGCATCTGCGACAGCATGAACGTGCGTCGCACGCAGACGCCGAAATCCACGGCCAGCTCATCGGCTATCACCAAGGCGAGGTGCGACCGACTGTACGGCACCTCATTGCCATTCCGGCGAGGACTCGGGTTGCGAAATAGGCCAGAAATACGGGGCGCTTCGGCGCCTCGTCAGGTCTGCGGCTGGACGCTGATTGCCCGCTCAATGCAGGCAATCAGGGCTTCCGCCTGATAGGGCTTTTGAAGCACGCAGACAGGCGCCTCGATGTGCTGACGCACAGGGGCTTCGGCAAAGGCGGTGATGAAGATGACTGGGACAGGGTCCCGGCGTTGCCTGAGCGCCGCGAAGAGTTCGATCCCGCTCATGCCCGGCATCTGGACATCGGAGATCAGGCAGGCCGAGCGGCCGTTGCTCGGCGAATGGAGGAAATCTTCAGCGGAAGAATAGGTCGCGACGTCGAAGCCGCAGGATCGCAAGAGGCTGCGCGTAGTACGAAGGACTTCGACTTCGTCGTCGATTACTGAAATGAGCCGGGGAGCATGCACGTTGATCTGCCAATCTCCGGTCGCCGCCGGGTTCACCTTGCATGC
>JAIXSF010000398.1 GCA_027484835.1 Rhizobiaceae bacterium
CGATTCCTGGAAGAGTTGCCCCCCGCCCATGTCGAGGTCGCTGAAGCCGAGACCTCCTATGGCGGATATGGTCGCAACCCCTATGGCCAGTCCCGCTTCGACAAGCAGGAACCGTTCCAGAACAGCTATTCGACACCCGGCTGGAAACGTGCCCAGGCCAACAAGACCGATGCCACGCGGGATAACTGGGGCAATCGCTCTGGTCATGCGGTCGAGCGCATCGGTTACGGCGAAAGCGGCCCGCGCGCCAAGACCATAGACGGCGAACTTGTCGCGAAGTCGACGTCGAACGAGCCCTCGCGCTTCGCAGTCGGCGATCGCGTCTTCCACATCAAGTTCGGCAACGGCAATGTATCGGCCATTGAAGGCAACAAGCTGACTATCGACTTCGACCGTGCCGGTCAAAAGCGCGTGCTGGATGGGTTTGTGGAGCGGGCCTGAGGACTGGCCAGTCGCTATTGACGGTTCATCGAAGATTACGCAGAAGGCAGGCCGCCCGCATATGTCGATGGAGACAGCCTTGCAAGTCCTTCCGGAAAGCCGCCTCAGCCTCGCTATATACCTCATCAATATGGACGGGGCCGAAGACCGTCTGCAGGTGATGAACCGCGAGACATCTGCTGCCGGCATTGTGGCGGAGCGCGTTCCGGCCGTGATCGGTCGCAACCTGAACTTCCCGATCCCGGAATTTTCCGAGATCTCCTACAAGCTGCTCCATGGCCGCCGGATGAAACATGGCGAAGTCGGCTGCTACCTGAGCCATGTCGATTGTGCGCGCCGCTTCCTCGCCTCAGATGCTGATCTCTGCCTCATCCTCGAAGACGACGTTTCGTTCGAGCCGGACTTCCTTGAAACGATCGACGCTGCTGCAAAGCGCAGAGACGCCTGGGATATCCTGCGCCTGACGACGGTCAGCAGCGGCAAAAAATTCCCATACCTTCATTTGAAGAACGGTCGATCTCTGGCAATCGCGCTGACCCGCGAAAAAGGCTCGGGCGCCTACATGATCAACCGCAAGGCAGCCTGCTGGATCACCGGCCCCCTCGTTCCGATGCGTCTCGCCTATGACATCGCTTTCGATCTCGAATATCTCTCTGGCCTGAAGGGCGCATTTGTCAGCCCCCTGGTCGCAAGTCAGGACACTGGCTTCGAATCCCAGATCCAGGGCGACATGAATTCCCACAAGCTGCCACGCTGGCGCTACTTTACCGTCCTGCCCTATCGGGCCTATCTGGAAGTGAGCCGGGTTCTCGCACGCGGGACTTTGCTTATCTGGCAGAAGCTGAAGAACTGGAGCCGCTGACGCAGCAACGCTTACTGTGCGGCAACGATCTCTTCCGCGGCAAAAGCAAGCTGCCAGTGCCGGCGGCAGAGCGACGTATAGGTCTCGTTGCCGCCGATCAGCACCTGCGCGCCATCCTTCTGGGCTTTGCCGTCCTCGCCCATGCGCACGACCATGGTCGCCTTGCGGCCGCAATGGCAGATCGAACGCGCCTCGGTGAGTTCATCGGCGATCGCTAGCAGGGCTTTCGAGCCCGGGAAAAGCTCGCCGCGGAAATCGGTGCGCAGTCCATAGGTCATGACGGGAATGTCGAGCTGATCGACGACGCGTGCGAGCTGCCAGACCTGCTCCGTGGTCAGGAACTGCGCCTCATCGACAAACACGCAAGAAAGCGGAGACGACTGATGGTCAGCCTGGATTGCGGCAAAGAGGTCTGCCTCCGAACCAAAGGCCGAAGCTTCGGCGCGCAGACCGATCCGCGAGCCGATGAAGCCCTTGCCCGCACGATTGTCGAGCGCGCTGATCAGCATGGCCACGCGCATGCCGCGCTCTTGGTAGTTATACGCCGCCTGCAAGAGCAGCGTCGACTTGCCGGCATTCATGGTAGCGTAGATGTAATGGAGTTTGGCCAAGGCTAGCTGCTCGTCAGGAAATCCGTGTTGGCGCTGTCTTACCGGAGAGGCGAGACAACCGACAAGCAGCAACGAACGTTGCCAACAGCCATTTCCCGCCGCCTGCAAAAAATAAGCGGCATGGTCAGGCCGAAGTGACCTGCACCGCGGACCGTCTGCTCTGGATCTCCTTTACCAACTCCTTGATCAGATCCATGACCGCCCGAACCCGCGGCACATTGCGCAGGCGCTCGTGGGTCACGAGCCAGATCTCGGCAGCGGCCGGGACTGGCGGACGAAAACACAGAACGAGCTCAGGATCACCGGATGCTATGAAATCGGAATAGAAACCGATTCCGACACCATTTCGAACACTGGTGAAGACCGCCGGGACCGAATTGTGCCGGAGCAGCACCTCCTTGTCCGGAAATGTCTGCTTGGCCCAATCGAAGATCGGCCGACTGCGGACATGGGTGTCGATGCCAATCAGCGCATGCCCGGCCAGCTCTCCGACGCTTTTCGGGACGCCATGGCGAACAGCGTAACTGCGCGAGCAATAAAGGCTCCAGTAGTCCTCAATCAGTCTGACGCCCACCAATCCAACCTGTGTTGGCGCAGGCGAGGCGCGAAGGGCCACATCCGCCTCGCCTCCAGCCAGATCGCGCAGGATATTCGTCGTATCCACCTCAAGCCGTACACCCGGATAACGCTCCTTGAGGCGCGCGATCAGGCTCGGCAGGACATAACTGCCGAGCACCTCATTGGTGGTGAAGCGGACTGTTCCGGAAATCTCGCGCGATAGGCTGTCTACAGCGCCCGAAAATGCATCAACCGACTGACGCACCGTCTCGGCGGGCGCGAGGAGCCGCGATCCTGCTTCGGTCAGGACATAACCCGTTCGCCGCTTGTCGAAGAGTTCTATTCCGAGCGCCGCCTCCAGCGCCACAATCCGACGTGAGACCGTGCTCTGGCTCACCCGAAGAAGCCTGGCCGCCGCCAGCGTCGTACCGGTCTCGGCGACGGCCAGCATGAAGCGAAGATCATCGAAGTTCATCGATCCGGTCACGTTATGCAGATCCGGTGAATAGGGCGGCAAAAACGGGGTTTGAAGCGGAAACGCCGACAAACTACACGGTTTTCATTGCCCGCGAAACGCGTCGACGGGCGTCAAACACGCATCAAATTAAATCGTCGAAGGAGTAATGCCATGCGCGAAGCGCTTGTGCCGGCGGGCACCCGTATTCTCAATGCCTACAACAAAGAGACCTTCGTCTTCACCCATCCCTACGAGGATGGAGCGACAAGCCAGATGGACGTGATTCTCGGCAAAGGCGGTTCCGGAGGTGGGAATGCCATTGCGCACATCCACCCGGAAACGGACGAAATCTTCACTGTCAACCGCGGCCGGGTCATGGTGATGATCAATGGTCGGGAGCATTTCGCGACAGAAGGTCAATCGATTACTGTGCCCAGGGGCGCAAGCCACTTCTTCCGCAACGCTTCTTTTGGCGAAACCCACCTGACGGTGACCTTCGTCAACGCCCAGCAGCATCTGCGCTTCTTCCTCAATCTGGCGCGCTGGACGGCCGAGTATCCAGACTACTTCAAGCCGGATGGTTCCGTGAAGCTTCTGCCGATCGCGCTCGGTTTGCACGCCTTCCGCGATCACCTGTACATCTCAGGACCGCCCGTCGCTGTGCAGAAGCTGCTCTTCGCAGCGCTTGCTCCCATCGCTCACATGATGGGGTACCGCTTGGCTGTCTCACCGCGGCCGGTTGCAGATCGTCAGGCGATCGAAAACGAAAACAGTCTGGTGGCGGGGCTTTAAGCCTCAACCCTGCGCCGCTTCCTCGCGGTGCAGCCACATCAGCTCGACCTGCACGGCGGCTTGAAAGTCCATGATTTCGGCGCGCATCTCGTCTTCCGGGCAGCCGAGCTCCAGAAGTTCGTTGCCGAGCGTGCGGCAGGTGGTCTTCCAGAATTCCGTAGCCGCATAGCCATTCAATCGATCAAGTTCGATTGCAGAACGGCGCACCAGATCCCTACGGTTCGCGAGCGGAAAGAAGGCGATGGTCGGGTTTGACTGGCCGTTCATGGCTTGGCTACTCATGCGAAACATCCTCACGTTACGGCATGTGTTTAGAATCACATGGTTAACGTTCCGTTTCGCATCAAGCCGGGACACGCCGAAGTGTCCCGAAAGTGAACCCGCCCATCGATATGGGCGGGTTTATAGCTTCAGGAAAGCCGCGATCAGTCCGGCAGCGTGTACGCAATGACATAGTCGCCGGGCTTCGTTCCGACCGAGCCATGCCCGCCGGCCACCATCACGATATACTGTTTTCCGTTCTCTAGTGCGTAAGTCATCGGCGTTGCCTGACCACCCGCCGGCAGGCGGCTCTCCCAGAGCTGATCGCCCGATGTCAGGTCATAGGCCCGCAGATAGTTGTCGACAGCCGCACCCATGAACACAATGCCACCCTTGGTGATCATCGGGCCACCGATGCCGGGTACCCCCACCTTCAACGGCAGCGGCAGCGGCGTCATGTCATAGACCGTGCCATTGCGTTTCTGGTAGGCAACCTGGCCGGTCTTGAGGTCGACACCGGCAATCGTACCCCATGGCGGCGCCTGGCAGGGAATGCCGAGCGGCGACAGGAACGGGCCCATGATGACGCCATAAGGTGCGCCCTCGTTACGGTTCAGACCCTGCTCCGAGCCGGTTTCGCCTTCCTGCTTCGGCGGGATGTCCGAACGCGGAACCAGCTTCGAGGTAAAGGCCAGATAGGTCGGCATGCCGAACATTACCTGCCGTTCCGGATCGACGGCGACCGAACCCCAGTTAAACGTGCCGAAATTACCGGGATAGACCAGTGTGCCTTCCAGCGACGGCGGCGTGTACTGGCCCTCGTATTTCAGCTGATGGAACTGGATCCGGCAGACCATCTGGTCGATGATCGTCAGGCCCCACATGTTGCTTTCGGTCATCGTCGGCGGACGGAAAGTGAGATCCGAGATCGGCTGCGTCGGCGACGAGAAGTCTTCCGGAATGGCGCCGCCGGGAGCCGGGATTTCGCGCACCGGAATGATCGGCTCGCCCGTACGCCTGTCGAGGACGTAGATGTCACCCTGCTTGGTGGGGCCGATCAAGGCCGGGGTCGCACTGCCTTCGGCGTTCGTCAGATCGATCAGCACGGGCTGGGCAGGGACATCCATGTCCCAGAGATCGTGATGCACGGTCTGGCGAACCCAGCGATCCTGCCCGGTATTGATATCGAGCGCCACGATAGACGAGGAGTATTTCTCGACGCTCTCGCTGCGCCCCATGCCGAGCTGATCGGGCACTTGGTTGCCGAGCGGAATGTAGACGAGGCCGAGCTCTTCATCGACCGAGAAGATCGACCAGCTATTGGGCGAATTGGCCGTGTATGTTTGGTCAGGGCCAATCGGAGCAGTCTGCGAAGGATTGCCGCTGTCCCAGTTCCAGACCAGCGCCCCGGTGTTCACGTCGAAGGCGCGGATGACGCCGGACTGCGACTGGGTTGAATAGTTGTCGTTGACGGCACCACCGATGATGATCTTGCCGGCGGCAATCACCGGGGGCGAGGTCGAGTAGTAGTAGCCCGCCGGATTGTAGGGCATGTTTTGCTCGAGCTGCAGAGTGCCGCCGTTGGCAAAATTCTGGCATATGGCGCCGGTGGCGGCATCCAGCGCGATCAGCCTGGCATCCGAAGTCGGCAGATAGACGCGCTCGGCACAGGCCGCGCCCTCAACAGCTGAAGGATCCTTGTAGTAGGTCACGCCACGGCAGGTCTGGTGCTGACGGTCCGGGTTGAGACCGGCATTCGGATCGAACTTCCACTTCTCCTTGCCCGTCGCGGCATCGACTGCGATCGCCCAGTTGTGCGGCGTGCAGAGGTAGAGCGTATCGTCGATCTTGAGCGGGGTGACCTGATAGGTCGTCTCGCCGACATCTTGCGGCAGCTTCACGTCCCCTGTCTGGTAGGTCCAGGCGATCTCCAGATCCTTCACATTCTCGGTGTTGATCTGGGTCAGCGGCGAATAGCGCTGCCCGAAGGGCGTGCGGCCATACTGATGCCAATCGCCATCAGGCACGTCTCCACCCAGGGCCGGGGCTGCTGCAACCTGCTCCGTCGGCAGCAATCCATCGCGGCCATAGGGGTCCATGAAGAGAGAAACGATCGCGACCACCGTGGCAATGGCGACCGGAACGGCAACTGGCAGCATGCCGGCGGCAACACGATCGCGGCGGTGGGCAGGTCCGAGACGCTTGCGAATGGCCGGCAGCATCAGCCATAGGCCGAGCACCACGATCAGGCCGCCCCGCGGCCCGAGCTGCCACCAGTCGAGCCCAACCTCGTATACCGCCCATGCAAGGCTTGCGAGGATGAAGACGCCGTAGACCCACAGCGCTTCCGCGCGCTTTAGGTACAGGAGTAAGGCTGTGGCCAGGAAAGCGAGGCCGGCCAGAAGGAAATAGGGACTGCCACCCAGGATCAGGAGCTGGATGCCCCCTGCCCCGAGGATAAGCCCCAGGATCCCGAAGACGACGGCGGTTATGGTGAGCAACATGCCGGTTCCATTCGATATCTTGAAAATTTGAAGGCCGGCCGTGAACACGACCGAGTCAAAGATCGACCCCAGCGGAACGATGGAACCAATCTATTGTTCCATCGTCCGCAACCTGCCGAAATTGCAGGGCCGGCCCTTGATCGGAGGGCCCGCGATTGCCATCTTGCGCCGCACAAGAATTGGAGCGCGATCATGACCAAGGCCCTGCTGCTCATCGACATCCAGAATGGTTTCTGCCCCGGCGGCAATCTCCCGGTCGCCGAGGGTGACGCGGTGGTCCCGGTCGCCAACCGGCTGATCGAAAGCGGCGCCTACGACCTGATCGTCGCATCGCAGGACTGGCACCCTGCCAATCACGGCAGCTTCGCCTCGCAGCATCCCGGCAAGAAGCCCTTCGACATGGGGGAGCTTTCCGGGCAGCCGCAGGTGATGTGGCCCGATCACTGCGTTCAGGGCACGACCGATGCCGAGTTTCACCCTGACCTCACGACCGCACGCATCGATTACATCCAGCGCAAGGGCGAAGATCCCGCGGTCGACAGCTATTCGGCCTTCCGCGACAATGACAGGGCGGCACTCACGGGTCTTGCTGACTGGCTGAAGCACAAGGATGTGGCCGAACTCGACATCATGGGACTTGCCACGGACTACTGCGTGAAGTTCTCGGCTCTCGACGCCATCGACATGCTGCCGGGCGTCGAGGTTCGGCTGATCGCCGACGGCTGCCGCGGCATCGACCCGAAAGGTGTCGAGGACGCAATCGAGGCCATGCGCCAGGCCGGCGTCGAGATCGCCGACAGCAGTCGAATCGGTTTCTGAGGAAGCTTCTGCAAAGGATTCGTGCGATTGCCTTTTTTGGCGGCAAGCGCTAGAGCCGAGCCAGTGAGAAGACAGGGAGGACGCCGGTCATGGAAATCGTCACCACGATCGCCGCTTTGCGACAGAAGCTCGCGCCCCGCCGCCGTGCCGGCCAGACC
>JAIXSF010000316.1 GCA_027484835.1 Rhizobiaceae bacterium
GACCTCGGCGATGGCCTCGATGTCGACAAAGGTGCCGCCGGGATTGGCAAGGCTCTCGATGTAGACGGCCTTGGTCTTGTCATCGATCTGGGCGGCGAAGCTTTCCGGGTCGGCGGGATCGGCCCAGCGGACCTGCCAGCCGAAGTTCTTGAAGGCATGGCCGAACTGGTTGATCGAGCCGCCATAGAGCTTTTTCGCCGCGACGAAGTTATCGCCCGGCTGCATCAGGGAGTGGAAGATCAGGAGCTGTGCGGCGTGGCCCGAGGCGACGGCTAGCGCTGCGGTGCCGCCTTCAAGGGCAGCAATCCGCTCCTCGAGAACGCCTTGGGTGGGGTTCATGATGCGGGTATAGATATTGCCGAACTCCTTGAGCGCAAAGAGATTTGCGGCATGGTCACTATCGTTGAAGACATAGGCCGTGGTCTGGTAGATCGGCGTGATGCGCGCACCCGTCGTGGGATCCGGCTGGGCGCCGGCATGGATGGCAAGCGTAGCGAAACCCGGATTTTTCTCCGACATTTTTGGTCCTCCCTTGGTGACTTTCGGCCGGATCATAGTCGGTCGCCCACCGATGTCAGCCCGGATTATTGCAAAGGGAGCTACCTCCGGCAGAAAATTGAGTTTGATCGGAGTCAATGCGCGATGGTGCAGCGCTGGCATTCTCCTCCTCACGCAAAGGAGAGACCCATGACACTCACGATCGCCGAACCGGTCCGCCACACCGTGCAGCAAATCCTCTCCTGGTTCGCCCAGGGTTTCGAACACCCAACCGAGAGCGACATGCTCGCCGGTCTATCCGATGCAGAGGTCGAGGCGCTGGCCGAGGATTGCGGCCTCAGCACTCATCAGCTTTTGGCGCTGGTGAAAGCCGGGCCGCATGCGGCCGACGAGATGCCGGCGATGATGCGGGCACTGAATATAGATCCGGCGGAAGTCGAGTACCGCATGCGCCACGTCTTCCGTGACATGCAGATGACCTGCGCACAGTGTTCGTCGAAGGACACCTGCCGCAACCACCTGCAGCAGGGCAAGGCCGAACAGACCTTTGTCGACTATTGCGGCAATGCCGACACGCTGAATGCGCTGAGGGCCAATCCCGAGCTTCTGGTCGAGGCCTGACGCCTCAAAGACCGAGGCGCGGGATCTCGATTGCCGGGCAGCGGTCCATCACGACACGGATGCCGGCCGCTTCGGCCGGCTTCACGGCTTCATCGTCGCGCACGGAAAGCTGACCCCAGATGGCCGTCGGTCGATTCGTCAGGGCGAGTGTCTCCGCGACGACCTCACCAAGATATTCCGGCGCCCGGAAGACATCGACCATGTCGATCGCTTCCGGAATGTCTGCCATTTTCGCATAAACGGCCTGACCGAGAATCTCCTTGCCGGCCTGCCCCGGATTGACCGGGTAGACCGTGTAGCCCTTTGACAGCAGGAAGCGCATCACGCCGAAACTCGGCCGATCCGGCTTCGGCGAAGCGCCAAGAAGCGCGATCGTTTTCACCTCGCCGAGGATGCCCTTGAGATAGTCGGCGGTGTAATGATCGTGATCAGCCATCTGCATCTCCTCATTCGTCGTATCATGAGAGTTAGATGGTGTGGCCGTCGGCGGCAACAAGTGGAACCGCCCTGCCCGACCGCACGTTTATCGACCGCCAGAAGGAGGACCGAGATGCGCTCCAGACAGATTGCCATGATGACGCTCGCCGCCACCCTGCTCGCGCAGCCGGCATTGGCGATTTCGCGTTACAACACGACGTCGCTGACCTGCGACCAGGTACGTCAACGCGTGATCAACGAAGGTGCCGCCATTCTCCGCTACCCGTCGACGCGGGTGAAAAACATGACGCTCTACGATCGCTACGTCACCCGCAATGCGATGTGCGATCCGCATGAATATGCGGAGCGCGCCTATGTGCCGACGAAGGACGCCGCCCGTTGCCCGGTTCTGAACTGCCAGGACTACGATCCCGATTCACGTCGCACGGGCTTCGGCAAGCCGGTCATTCGCTTCTAGACTTCGGCCGTCAGGCCGCATGTCCGTGCGCTGATCCCGGATGCATTCGCTCATAAACGAGCGGGTATTCGGAGACCAGTGCGCGGTTCATGACCACCTTGATCCCGGCGGCTTCCGCGCGGGCTGCGGCCGCATCGTTGCGAATGCCCAGCTGACACCAGATCGCTGAGGGGCGCGGCGACATCGCCAGCACCTCATCAACGATGGTATCGAGATGCTCGGCGCGGCGGAAGACATCCACGAGGTGAACGGGTTCCGGGATCTCGGCCAGAGACCCATAGACATGCTGCCCCAGAATGCGTTCGCCGCGATGCATTGGGTTCACGGGAAAGACATGATAGCCTTTCCCGAGAAGGAAGCCCGATATCCAGTGGCTCGGTCGCTTGTCGTCCGGAGACGCGCCGAGCACCGCGACATTCTTTGAGGTCGCAAGGATATCGGCGAGATAGCTGTTCAGGTAGGTGTCGTGGTTCATGGACATTCCTCCCGGCCCCAGGGGGCCTTTGGTTTACCCGTCCATCTTGTCCCTGCTGCAGCCTAGCGCCGCCCGCTTAATGAGCGGGCACTTAAATCCGTCAAATTGCGCGGATCAATCCGGCAGAACCACATGGCCATGTTCATCCTGAGGGAAGAACGGATTGAAGGCGATTTCCCAGAGGTGGCCGTCCGGATCGGCGACATAGCCGGAATAGCCGCCCCAAAAGACCTTTTCAGGGGCCTTGACCAGTGTGGCGCCGCAGGAAACGACAAATTTGACGACCGCGTCGACGCCGATTTCGCTCGTCACGTTGTAGGCGAGCGTGACGCCGGAAAAACCGGGGTCGGTGTCTTCGACATGGGCATCCTCGGCAAGGCTCGCCCGGGAAAAGAGCCCGAGAACAGTGCCCTTCAGCTGGATGAAGGTGACACTCTCGTTGGAGGCGGAGGATTTGGCCCAACCCAATCTCGCATAAAACTCCGTACTGCGGGCAACATCGGCAACGCCGAGCGTGATGAGCGAGATTCGACGTTCCAGAGACATGAATTCCTCCGATTGATGGCGCCTGCCGATACGTTCGGTTTATGTTTTCATTATGTTCATGTGAATATTAGTAAAATCACAGGTTGCGACAGGCGAGCATGACATCCTTGTTCCATTTACCGGCGCCCATAGAATAACCAAATTCAGCCTTTTCTTCGTTGGGATCGTCGCCAAAGCAAGGCGGGCTGAGGCCGCCAAAATGCGGTAAAATAATACCACACTACCAAGCTGTTGTTTTTGCTTGTTTTCTTTGGCGGGTCCCTATTGCGCCTGATCTTGACGGAATCCGGCTGCGGATCTATACCCCTCCCCGGACTGCGGCCCTTCGGGACCGCTTTCTTTTTTGCGTCGAAAAGGCGCGAAACAAGCAACAAGAAACGCCTGCTGTTTCCTTATTGAGACTGCAGGATCACACGGAAAGAGACCTCAATGTCTACCTTCGTTCAGAAGCCTGCAGAGGTGGAGAAGAAGTGGGTCATCATCGACGCCGAAGGGCTCGTTGTCGGCCGCCTCGCCACCATCATCGCCATGCACCTGCGTGGCAAGCACAAGGCCACCTACACCCCACATGTTGACGACGGCGACAACGTCATCGTCATCAACGCCGAAAAGGTCGTCTTCACCGGCAAGAAGTATGCCGACAAGAAGTACTACTGGCACACCGGCTACCCGGGCGGCATCAAGGAGCGTACGGCTCGCCAGATCATCGAAGGCCGCTTCCCGGAGCGCGTTCTCGAGAAGGCCGTCGAGCGCATGATCCCGCGTGGCCCGCTTGGTCGTCGCCAGATGAAGAACCTGCGCGTTTACGCCGGCACGAACCACCCGCATGAAGCTCAGCAGCCCGTCGCTCTCGACGTCGCTTCGCTGAACAGCAAGAACACAAGGAGCGCCTGATAATGGCCGATCTTTCTTCCCTGAAGGACCTTGCTCCGGCACAGGACGCAGCTCCGGCTCACGTCCGCAAGGTCGACTCGCTGGGTCGCTCCTACGCCACCGGCAAGCGCAAGAACGCAGTCGCC
>JAIXSF010000264.1 GCA_027484835.1 Rhizobiaceae bacterium
CGAGATGCCACGCTCGGGAACGTTGATCCGGCCCTGGATCTGCGGATCGGGCTTGCCGTCCGGACCGTTTTCGCGAACGGCCGTCCAGGTGATGCCACCTGGCACGGCAACCGGGGTCGCCTGGCCGATCCGCTCTTCGTAAAGGAACAGCTTCTCGCCGCCGGCAACGGGTGCGGCATTGGCGGCTGTGCCCGGTGTCTGGCTCGGAGCCGCACCATTGGTAGCAGCCGGAGGATCGGTGGGCTCGACGGTCGATGCGACTGTCTGGGCCGAAACGGATCGTCCCTCGGCCGGCGCACCGGCAATCGGTGCAGAACCGGCGCCATCGTCGATTTCGGTGCCGTCGGCACGCAGGCGCTGCGTGAACTTCTCGCCGACTGCCGTGCCGTCGGCCGGCGGTGTCGCCGCAGCCGGCGTGGCTGGCGTGGCCGGCGTTGCTGCAGGCGTCTCAGGCGCGGCAGGCGGCGTGGCGGCCGGCGCCTCGGCGGTCGGTTCGGCAGGAGCAATTTCGCCGGTCAGATTGGCGACCATGCTGCCGATATCGTCACGGAAGCTCCAGGCGAGGTAACCACCGCCACCCAGGAGCACCAGCAAGAGCGCACCAACGATGACGGGCGCAAAGTTGCGACGCTTCTTGGGCTCGAGACGGTAGGAAGGCTGCTGTCCGTAACCACTGACCAGGGCCTCCATGCCCTCGGACTGCCCGGATATATCGACCTGTGCGCCCTTGGAGCTCGGGGAAAAGCTGTTGATGTGCTCGTCCCACTCGGTCGCAGCAAGCTGTGTCGGCTCCGGGGGGACTGCATCGACATCGCGCGCCGCCGGAGCAGCTTCATCCGCATGATCCTTGAACCACTGGCTGAAGTCGTCGGCATCGACCGTCGCGGCAGCCACGGGCACGGCGGCAATCGACCCGATCACGGCGGGATCGGCGTCAGGCAGGCTCAGGCCTTCAGGCGCCACGAAGTCACGGTTCGCCTCGACGCGCACCGGCTCCTCGTAAGCCGGGAACTCGTCGGTCGGCGAATAGGAAACCGCCGCGGGTTCGGTGGAGAACTCGGGCAGTTCTGGCACACGATTGGCAGCGGCATCGGTCGCGACAGGCAATTCCCAGGTCGCGGCCGGAATGCTCGGCTGGGGATCGAGAGCCCTGCTCTGCAGCCAGTCCTCGACTGAGTCGACGCGAATGCCAACGGACGGCACTTCAGGCACGACAGAGGGCTCGACCTCAGGCAGGTCACGAACCGCTGGCGCCTCTGCAACCGGTGCCGGATCGAGATAGAGACCCGAATCCCATGCCGGTTGGGCCGGATCATCAGCTTCGACCCTCGACCACGTCTCCTCGGCCGTCGGCGCCTCGCTGAACGGCACGACGGTCTCGACGGGCGCTTCAAGTTCTGGTTCAGGCTCGGGCTGCGAAACAGGCTCTTCTACGACCGGGTCCTGCACGGCCGGTTCTTCGGCGCGGTTGTCATAGATCCGGGCATAGTCCATCTCGGCATTGTCCTGACCGAAGCTGGGCTCGTGCCAAGACGTTTCCCGGTCCTCGACGGGGGCGACGGTAGCTTGCGGCTCGTCCTGCACCGGTTCGGCGTATACGGCAGCCGAATTGTGGTCTTCGACCTCGGCTTCGGCCTGTTGAGCGGGCTCGGCCATATGGGCATCGGCCCAGTCGTCACCGGTGACGGCAGGTGCGGCCTCGACGGGTTCGGCGGCTGGCTCTGCCACAGGAGCCGCTGGTTCCTGCGGGAAGGTTTCCGTCGCGACCTGAGGTTCGGGCGTGGCATCTGGCCAGGCCGGGGCCGCTGCGGCGGCAGCCACGGCAACGGTGGGCGGGGCGACAACGGCCGGCGTATCGACGGGAGCGGCCTCGTCGAATGCAGGCAACGCCTCGGCATGCTCCGCCTCGACATCACGGATTGCCGCGTCGAGCTTTTCGAGCTGGCGCTGCAGCATGTGCTCGGGCGGGCGCGGTGACATATTCTCGAGCTGCCGAACGACAGCCGCGCGAGCCTTTTCATAGACCCGCGCGCGCATCTCCGGAGTATTGTTCGACAGGCCATCCACGGCCCGTCGAATCACTGCGATAAAGTCAGCCATCAGCACTTTCTCTTGAGAACCGGCCCGCCGCGCCGGTAAATTTTCAATAAAATCCTAGATTAGTCCTCGAACGGGTCCGTCACAAGTATGGTGTCGTCGCGTTCGGGACTTGTCGACAGGAGTGCGACCGGAGCACCGATCAGTTCTTCCACCTGACGGACATATTTGATCGCCTGAGCCGGCAGATCCGCCCATTTGCGGGCTCCGACGGTCGATTCCTTCCAGCCTTCGAGCGTGATGTAGATCGGCTCGACTCGCGCCTGCGCCGCCTGGGCAGCCGGCAGGTAATCGATTTCCTGGCCGTCAAGCTTGTAGCCGACGCAGATCTTCAGCTCTTCCAGACCATCGAGAACGTCGAGTTTGGTGAGCGCGATGCCGGTGATTCCATTGGTCGCCACCGACTGGCGCACGAGGGCAGCATCGAACCAGCCGCAACGGCGCTTGCGGCCTGTGACCGTGCCGAATTCATGGCCCTTCTCGCCGAGGAACTGGCCGATCTCATCGTGCAGCTCGGTCGGGAACGGACCTTCGCCGACGCGCGTCGTGTAGGCCTTGGTGATCCCGAGAATATAGCCGAGCGAGCCCGGGCCCATGCCGGAACCGGCAGCGGCCTGGCCGGCCACCGTGTTCGACGAGGTGACGAAGGGATAGGTGCCGTGGTCGATGTCGAGCAGCGAGCCCTGCGCGCCTTCGAACAGGATGCGCGAGCCCTTGCGGCGCTCCTTGTCGAGCAGGCTCCAGACCGAATCCATGAACGGCAGAACGCGATCGGCGATCGAGGTCAGTTCCTCCATGATCGCCTTGTGCTCGACTTCTGCCACGCCGAAGCCGCGACGAAGCGCGTTGTGATGGGTCAGAATCCGCTCGACCTTGCCCTCCAGCGCCTCGAGATCGGCGAGGTCCATGACCCGGATTGCGCGACGGCCGACCTTGTCTTCATAGGCCGGGCCGATACCGCGACGGGTCGTGCCGATCTTCGTGCCGCTGTTGGAAGCCGCATCTTCGCGCATGCCGTCGAGTTCGCGGTGGAGCGAGAGAATCAGGGTCGCATTTTCAGCAATTCGCAGGTTGTCCGGCGTGACGCTGACGCCCTGATCCTTGAGCCGGCCGATTTCCGCGATCAGCGCATGCGGGTCGACGACAACGCCGTTGCCGATCACAGCCTTCTTGCCGGGGCGCACGACGCCCGACGGAAGCAGCGACAATTTGTAGGAAACGCCGTCAATGACGAGCGTGTGGCCGGCATTGTGTCCGCCCTGGAAGCGGACCACGATGTCCGCACGTTCGGAGAGCCAGTCGACAATCTTGCCCTTGCCCTCGTCACCCCATTGCGAACCAATCACCACGACATTCGTCATCTCATAATCCTGTATATCGCGCAGCGCCTGCGCCCTACCCAAACCCGCGCATCTATACTGTGTTGTTTTTGGGAAATCGACCCGTCTTGACGGGCGATTTGGCTTTTTGCGTGACAAAGCGTACCCCCTCGCCTATTTCGGAGGCAATTCGCGCCA
Organism: Rhizobiaceae bacterium; assembly: GCA_027484835.1. GTDB lineage: Bacteria > Pseudomonadota > Alphaproteobacteria > Rhizobiales > Rhizobiaceae > Allorhizobium. The sequence continues at coordinate 3,615 of JAIXSF010000264.1, forward strand.
AGCTGAACCAGGGGGAGACGGGTTCAGCGCCCGGTGCCCGCATGCAGGGAAGAGCCGCCTTTGCCCATCCGCGCTTACACCTTTCTCGTCATCACCACCCTGCTCTGGGGCGGCAACACGATCGCCGGCAAGCTGGCCCTCGGCCATGTCAGCCCGATGGTGCTGAGTTTTGGGCGCTGGGCACTTGCGACCCTCGTCATCGCCTCCATCGCGATCCCGCAGATCCGCAAGGACTGGGATGTGCTGAAAGCCAACTGGAAGCTGCTGATCTTCTACGGCGCTGTCGGCTATGCCGCCTTCAACGGCTTTCTCTATACCGCACTGAAATACACGAGTGCCGTCAACGGTGCGATCGAACAGGGCGCGATCCCTGTCCTGATCTTCGTCATCAACTTCCTGCTCTTCCGCATCCAGGTTTCGGCAATCCAGATCCTCGGCTTCCTGATCAGCTTCGTCGGCGCAGCCGTCACGGCCTCCCATGGCGACCTGCATACGCTTCTGACCCTGACGCTGAACTACGGCGACCTGCTGATGCTGTTCGCCGGCATGGCCTATGCCATATACACTGTGTCGCTGCGCTGGAAACCTCCGGTCCACTGGAAAAGCCTGATGGCCGTACCGGCGCTCGCCGCTGCCGTCACATGCCTGCCGCTTCTGTGGTGGGAAGCCGGACGCGGCGAACTGATCCTGCCGGACATGCGCGGCTGGCTGATCATCCTCTATGCCGGTCTCTTCCCCTCGCTGATCTCGCAGATCCTCTACATCAAGGGCGTGGAAGGCATCGGCGCAAACCGGGCCGGCCTCTTCATCAACCTGGTCCCGGTCTTCGGTACGCTCCTGTCGATCACCATTCTCGGCGAAACACTCGAAGTCTTCCACGTCGTGGCGCTGGTGCTGGTGCTCGGCGGCATCGCCATTGCCGAATGGGGCAAGCCGGCCACTGACAAGCCCTCGCGCTGAGGCTATCTCCCTACGTAATCGACGTCAGCCGACGGAGAGGATGGTTACCTCTCCAGCCAGAACCCGCCCGGCAGTCAGCCGGCCCGTGCGGTAGCAATGCGTGTCGAGACCGACCCTGTCCGGGCCGATATGCGCTTCGCGTGTCGGGGTATGCCCATGGAAAACGCGGACGGGAAGACCAGGCCCAAGGTCGAGGAAAGAGCGGCGGATCCACATCAGATCCTCGTCGGTCTGCTCGCCGAGAGGACGGCCGGGACGGATGCCCGCATGGGCAAACACATCGGATCCGACGGATAAAAGAACCGGAAGGGTCCGAAGAAACTCGACATGGCTGCTCGGGACCGCCACGCGCACGGCTTCGCGCAGCGCATGACTGATCCGAAGCCCTTCGAATTCGACACCATAGGAGGCGAACGTCGCGTCTCCACCATGCTCAACGACCCAGTCACCGGCAGGATCGCCGTCGAGAAAGGCCAGGAGCGCATCATCATGATTTCCGCGCAGACAAACGCGGTCGAAGCCGGCGGGCGGCGATGCATTCAGATGATAGAGCACCGCTGCAGATTTCGGGCCGCGGTCGACATAATCGCCCAGCATGACAATCAGCTTGCGACCGTCGATAGGTTTTGCGTCCTCACAGATCAGGGTCTCAAGCGCAACCAGCTGGTCGAGGCACCCGTGAACATCGCCGATGGCATAAATCGCCGAGTAATGGGATGGATCGACCACAAGACGCGGCGCCCGCCCGCTCTCAGCCGTCATTCCGCCGTCGATCATTCTGCCCCTCGATTTTTTCCCGCCATGAATACGGGAGAAAAGCCCAAGACAACGAAAAAGGCCAGCCCGATCGGGGCTGGCCTCATCGACTATACCTTGTTTGATCAAGGCGTTGTAGCCGGCGGGGTAGCCGGAGCCGGTGCAGCCGGTGCAGGGTCGGCTGCGGGCGGCGTTGCCGGGGCCGTATCAGTGGCCGGCGGGGTCGCCGGAGCAGCCGGTGCAGCCGGGGCTGCGTCTGTCGCCGGCGGTGTCGCCGGTGCTGCCGGAGCCGTGGTTTCGGTAGCCGGGGTCGTCGTCGTGCTCGTGTCGGCGCCGTTGCCGAAGACGAAGAAGGCGCCGGCCGCAAGAACGACGATCAGCAGAATGGCAATGCCCCAGGTCGCTCCGCCACCAGACGTCGTCTGCTGCGTGACATGCGGTCGCTGGTCGAGGCGGGGATCAGGACGTTGGTCCACCATGGTGTTTTCTCCTAGTATTGGCAGCGATCAGACGATCGACTGCAGGCTTTGAGACCTCCGGGGAGATCCGCCCTTGTTTCAATTATTGAACGACGCCCACGACCAGATAGGTCTGCGGATCGACGATGACGCGCTGGTTGTTGACCACCGCATAGGCATAGGTCGGGTCTTCCGGAATCGGGGTCAGCACGATTTCCTGCGGAAGGGGTTCACCGATGACCACCTGCCGCTCGATCACGACCGGCTGGGTCGAGACGGGCTGCTTCTGGACATAGGTGACGACCTTCGGCGGCGGCGGAGCGACGGCGGTACCGGCGATCGCACCGACCACACCACCAACGGCTGCGCCGACGGGACCACCAACGATGGCACCTGTGACGGCACCACCGGCGGCGCCGGTCACGGTGCCTTCCTGCGCCATGACAGGGGTCGCAACGACACCAAGTACGACGGCTCCAAGAGCGATAATCTTCGTATTCATGGCTTCATCCTTTCCATTGGCTGCCATTGCCGGAAAGAACACGTATCCGTGAGAATTGTTCCGTAGCCCAGCACTGGGCATCTCGCGCGAGAAACATCAACACGTTGCAGAAACAGGGAAATTTTACTTTGCGTCGCGCCGTTTACCTCTATCGCTCGACCGCGTTTCTGGGCGTAATAGCAACATCAGGGGGTCGATGACTTGCGCCGAAAAAGATCGAGGAGAGCTGATCAAAGCGGCAGCGGAGGGGTCGTCACCCGGTTCCGCTGAACCTCCCACACGACGTGACCGAACAGGGCGGCAAGCACGATCGGACCGCCGATCAGGGTAGCAGGAGATGGCACCTCGCTCAGCACCAGCCAAACCCAGAGCGGCGTAAGCGGCACCTCGAGTGCGGTAAGAAGGCTCGCATCCGCTGCCGGCAGTCTTCGGGTGGACGCAGTGTAGAAGACAAGCCCCATCGCATTCTGGACGATCGCGAAAACGATGATCAGCTTCAGGTCGACGGCAGAAACGGTCAGCGGCGCGGCAAACCAGAAGGTCGCCAGCGAGCATAGCCACGCGGATCCGGCCATCGCCGGCAGCATGGGCACATCGCGATGCTTGCGCATCAGCGTCGCCATCGCCGCCACCGAGAGCGTCATCACGCCGGCAAGGAACTTGCCGAACAATCCGCCCCCTTCGCCGTGCCCGTCGGTCAACATCACGAGGACGCCGACGAGCGCCACGGCACTCGCAATCAGGGTCGAGCGGCTGGGTCGCTCGCCGATGAACACGAAAGCGACCGCCGCGGTGACGAAAGGCACCGTGGCATAGATCACCATCGCATCGGCGATCGCCGTGTAATACATCGAGCCGATCCCGGTGACCATGCTGGTCGCCGAGAAGATCATCGTCCAGACACTGGGCCAGCCCATCCGCCGAAGAATGGCCAGAACCCGGCCACGCTCGAAATAGACAAAGACGAGAAAGACGCAGGTGCCGGAGAACAGACCGCGCCAGAAAAGCATGGTCATCAGGTCGGCGCTGATATGGCGGATGAACAGGCCAGACGAGGACCAGGCAAGCGCCGAGATCGCCCCATAGGCGACGCCAAGCCTGTATTGCCGCTGATCGTCGGAAGTCATGCCGGCCCCCACTTGTGCTGCAAGCCCCGATCAGGCGCCCCAGCCGACAATGCCTTTGATTTCGAGGAAGTCGTGAATGCCCCAATCGGCATATTCGCGCCCGTTGCCCGACTGCTTGTAGCCGCCGAAGGGGGCTGACGTGTCCCATTCGGGATAGTTGAGATACACCGAGCCGGCCCGCATGCGGGCCGCCACGCGACGGGCATGCTCGATATCCTCGGACTGCACATAGGCTGCAAGGCCATAGACCGTGTCGTTGGCAATCTCGATCGCCTGCTCTTCCGTGTCATAAGGCAGGATCGCCAGAACCGGACCGAAAATCTCCTCGCGGGCAATGGTCATGTCGGGCGAGACGTGGCCAAAGACTGTCGGGCGGACATAGTAGCCGCGATTGAGCCCGTCCGGACGCCCCGGCCCGCCGGTGACCAGCAACGCCCCCTCCTCGATGCCGACCTCGATCAAGCGCTGGATCTTGTTGTACTGCACCTCGCTGACGACAGGACCGAGCACCGTGTCCTCGGCCTGAGGATCGCCGACCTTCTGGCTTTCTGCCGCCTGCCGCGCGATCTGCAGGGCCTCATCATGCCGATCTGCCGGCACAAGCATGCGCGTCGGGGCATCGCAGGACTGGCCGGAATTTCCAAAGCAACCTTCAACCCCCTTGGCAACCGCGGTCACCAGATCCGCATCCGGAAGGATGATATTGGCGGACTTGCCGCCCAGTTCCTGCGCGACGCGCTTGACGGTATCGGCTGCTGTCTTGGCGACAATGATGCCTGCGCGGGTCGAACCGGTGAACGAGACCATGTCGACATCCGGATGGCCCGCCATCACCTGGCCGACCTCGGGCCCACGACCATTGACCAGATTGAAGACGCCCTTCGGTGTGCCGGCAGCCTCCATCACCTCGGCAAAGATCAGGCCGGAGATCGGCGCGATCTCGGACGGCTTCAACACGACGGTGCATCCCGCCGCAATAGCCGGCGCCACCTTGCAGACGATCTGGTTGAGCGGCCAGTTCCACGGCGTGATCAGCGCGCAGACACCGATCGGCTCCTTGACGATCCGCGTGGTTCCGCGCTGTTCGGTAAACTCGAATGTCTTGAAGGCGGCGATCGTCGCCTCGAGATGCGCGCGACCCGCCCAGGCCTGGGCGTCACGTGCAAAGGACAGCGGCGCCCCCATCTCACGGCTCACCGCTTGCGCGATGTCCTCGAAACGCTCGTTGTAGGCGGCAAGAATACGCTCGAGCAGCGCCAGCCGTTCGTCACGCCCTGTCAGCGAAAAGCCGGCAAATGCCTGCCGCGCGGCGAGGACGGCACGATCGACGTCCGCCCGGCTGCCGATCGAGATCGTCGTAAAGGCCTCTTCGGTCGAGGGATCGACGACATCCAGAAGCGCGGGCACCACCGGATCGACCCATGCACCATCGATGAAGAACTTCAGATGCTTCGACATGCGGGCTCCGACGGAGAAAGAATGGATGAATTGGCACTATTCGTCACATGCCTGAGCACGGCAAGCACGCAAGGGGGACGAGGCCCCCTTTCCCCAACCAGAATCGGGTGATCAACGTTCCAGACCATCGAGCAGCCTGTAGCGAGCAATCTGGGCCGCCACGGCGATCCGACGGAAGCGATGCAGCGGAATGGCCCGCAGGGGCGTGATCGGCAGCGGAAGCGCGGAGGCGTCTCCGCTCGCAGCATAACGCGCCAGCCTTTCGCCGAGCGACACCATGAGACCGATGCCGCGCCCCTGGCAGCCGGCCGCAACCAGCAGGCCCGGCGCAGGTTCATGCAGATGTGGAAGGTGGTCCGGCGTCATGGCGACTCGCCCAAACCAGCGATGCGTGATGGCGACCTTTGCGAGCGCCGGGAAAAGCCGATGCAGCGCCCGCTGCAGATGCGCCCAATCGCCGGCCGATTGAGGCGCACGCATCGGCCCGCGTCCACCAAGCACCAGGCGACCGTCTGGACTGCGGCGATAGTAGATGAGGATCCGGCGGCTGTCCGATACCGCTTGGCCACCCGGCAGGATGAAATCAAACTCACTCGGCAGCGGCTCTGTCGCGATCTGGAAGGAATGCAGCCAGACCAGACTTTGTGCCAGCTTCGGCACGAGCGCATCGGAATAGGCATTCGTCGCGACCAGCACCTTCCGGGCCGAGAGCGACCGACCGGAACGGGTCTCGACCTGCCAGCTCGACCCATTTTGGAAAAGTGCAGTCACAGGATCGTTGAGCACGAGCCCTGCACCGGCTTCGGTCGCCACACGGGCCAGTTCATGGGTCAGTGCCAGCGGATTGACCACCCCGGCCCGACGATCGAAAAAAGCGCCACGATAGCCATCGGCCCCGGTCAGAAGCGCTGTTTCAGCAGCATGCAGCAAGGTGACATCGGCACCGAGTGCTCGCCACTGACGGTTGCGGCGAACCGCACTCTGAAGGGCAGTTTCGGTATGGGCCGCCTGGATCCAGCCGGTTCGGCTGTGCTCCACATCCAGCCGTTCGCGGGCAATCAGATCGAAGGCGACATCTGCCGTGCTTGCTGCAAAAGTATTGAGCCTCCTGCCGGCCTCTTCGCCGAACAGGCTGTGCAACGTCGCCGGGTCCTGTTTCAGACCCGGGATCACCTGCCCGCCATTTACCCCCGACGCGCCAGCACCGATGTCACCGGCCTCGATCACCTGGACGCTGAGACCAGCTCGGGCCGCATGCAGCGCCGCCGACAGCCCTTGGAACCCTGCCCCGACCACAAGCAGATCGACATCGCGATCGGCAAACCGACAGGCGATCGGCGAGGTAGGTCGTCGCCAGACGGGCGACACCGAGATGGGGGAATGCATGTAGGTTAGACCTGGATTGCGACGGACGAAACCGTACTCCAATCTGCCGCGATGGATCCGGACAGACAATAAACGTCCGCGTGTATTTTGACGGGCCGGTAGAGTAAAGACTTTCTACTTAAGGAAATCTCAATAAATAGGTATTTCCGAAGGGACTACTGCTGATCGGGCAATTGCCAATCAATGGGTTTTCTGCCCTGAGCGGCGAGATAATCATTGGCCTGCGAGAAGTGCCGGCAGCCGAAAAAGCCGTTATGGGCCGACAGCGGCGACGGGTGCGGGGCCTTCAAGACCAGATGCCGCGACCGGTCGACGAAAGCGGCCTTTTTCTGCGCATAGGAGCCCCAGAGCATGAAGACCACATGCTCGCAGTCATCGTTCACCGCCCGGATCACCGCATCCGTGAAGCGCTCCCAGCCCTGACCCTGATGGGACGCAGCCCGCGCTTCTTCCACCGTCAGCACGCTGTTGAGCAGAAGCACGCCCTGTCTGGCCCAGTGCTCGAGAAAGCCGTGCCGCGCCGGAGGAATGCCAAGATCGCTTTGCAGCTCCTTGTAGATATTGACGAGCGATGGCGGGATACGCACGCCCGGCTGAACGCTGAAGCAGAGCCCATGCGCCTGCCCCGCCCCGTGATAGGGGTCCTGGCCGAGGATCACCACCCGGACCTCATCGAGCGGCGTCAGATCGAGTGCCCGGAAATACTCGGCACCCTTCGGAAAGATGTGTTTGCCGGCAGCCTTCTCCTGTTTCAGGAAGGCCTTGAGATCCCGCATATAGTGTTGGGCAAACTCGCCGCCGAGCACCGCCTTCCAGCTGTCCTCAAGCCTGACTTCCGCTTCCGCCATTGCCGCTGCTCCTTGTCATATGCCGAGTGAGGATAGCGGCCGGGCAGATGGGCCTGTCAACCGCAACGCCCCGCAACACACAGAAGAACGGCCAGCGACCCACAATCCTCGGCTTCGCCGAACTGTCACACAGCGATGTTATCCGGAACGGAAAATCCGGAGACTCGCCATGACTTTTCTGATCTGGTTTGCCGCGATCGCCCTCTTCGTCCAGCTCGCAAGCATCGCCTTCGTCATTGCCGTCAGGCAGCGTCACCGGAAAGGCGAGCAGGAGCCGACACCCCGTCCGCCGGTGACCTTGATCCGCCCGATCTGCGGCCTCGAAAACAACCTCGAGCGCTGCCTTGCCTCTTCGTTCAAGCTCGATTGGCCGGCATACGAAACCCTCTTCTGCGTCGCCAAGGCGGATGATCCCGCAGCCTCCCTCGTCCGTCGCCTGATGGCCGAGCATCCGGAAGTCCAGGCCCGACTTTTGGTCGGCGAAGACCTGTTCAGCGCCAATCCGAAGCTGAACAATGTCGTCAAGGGCTGGCGGTCGGCGCGGCACGACTGGATCGTCATGACCGACAGCAACGTCCTGATGCCACCTGATACAATCGAGCGCATGCTGGCCCGCTGGGACGACCGGACCGGTCTCGTCTGCTCGCCGCCGGCCGGAACGGAGCCTGAAAACGGCGGCGCCTTCCTCGAAAGCGCCTGGCTCGACAGTTTCCAGGCGCGCTGGCAGCTGTTTGCCGATGCGACCGGCTTCGGTTTTGCCCAGGGCAAGTCGATGCTCTTCAACCGCCAGCTGATCACACGCCTCGGCGGATTCGAGCGGTTGGGCGACGAGGTGGCGGAAGACGCCGCAGCCACCCTGCTCGTCCGGGGCGCCGGCCTCAATGTCCGCCTCGTGCATGAGCCCTTCCCGCAGCCCTTGGGCCAACGCGACATCAGGGCCGTCTGGAAACGCCAGCTGCGTTGGGCGCGCCTGCGCCGGGCCTCGTTCCCCCTCTACTTCCTTCCCGAGATCTTCACCGGAGCTGCCCTGCCGGCTGCGGCCGTGATTGCAGCATCTGCGGCAGGCACAGTGCCGACAGTCGCGCCACTTGCCTATCTCGCCCTCTGGTACGCGGGAGAAGTGACGCTCGCCCGCGCCTATGGCTGGCCGAGCGGCTGGCGCATCATCCCAGCCATGGTAATGCGCGACGTCCTTCTGCCGGTCCTCTTCGTCGCCGCCTGGTTCGGTAGCGGCTTCGAATGGCGGGGCAATGCGATGACGGTCGCCGACAATGACAATGGCCGGACGGCGCGCATCCGAGAAGCCGTTCTGCGGACCCGCGACAAGGCACGCGAAAAAGCCCGTGCTTTGGTCGCCGCCCGCAGCCACTGACCCGCAGCCCAACGAAAAAGCGGGCAGAACCGCTCATCGCGATTGCTGCCCGCAAGAGGGAGGTAGTTACGCCGTTCAGATCGTGCCTTGGCCCATCTGCTCGGCGATGTAATCCGCCTGGCGGATCGCCAGAGAAACGATCGTCAGGGTCGGATTCTCTGCGGCACCCGTGGTGAACTGGCTGCCGTCTGAAACGAAGAGATTGCTGATGTCGTGGGTCTGGCCCCATTTGTTGACGACACCGTCCTGCGCCTTCTCGCTCATGCGATTGGTGCCGAGATTGTGCGTCGACGGATAGGGCGGGGTCGGGAAGGCGCGGTTCGCACCGACAGCTTCATAAAGGGCGACACCCTGCTTGTAGGCGTGATTGCGCATCGCCTCGTCGTTCGGGTGGTCGGTGAACCAGACATCCGGGATCGGCATGCCGTATTTGTCCTTGAGCTCGGCATGCAGCTTCACCGCATTCTGTTCCTGCGGCATGTCTTCGCCGACGATCCAGAGACCGGCCATGTTCGCGTAGTTGTCGAGCGCCGAGGTGAACGAACGGCCCCAGCCGCCCGGATCGAGGAAGGCCGCCATGAAGGGCAGACCGAGCGCCAGGGTTTCAAGCTCATAGCCCCCGACGAACCCGCGTGACGGATCGTGGCGGGCTTCGTCTCTGATGATGCCAGCCATGGTGGTGCCGCGGTAGAAGTGCACCGGCTTGTCGAACACGGCATAGACCGAGCCGGTGGTATGGCGCATGTAGTTCTTGCCGACCTGGCCGGAGGAGTTGGCCAGACCATCCGGGAACTTCGACGAAGCGGAGTTCAGGAGCAAGCGCGGGCTTTCGATCGAATTGCCGGCAACGCAGACGATGCGCGCCTTCTGGCTCTTCATGTTGCCGTCCTTGTCGGCATAGACCACAGCGTTCACCTTGCCGGTGGCATCATGCTCGATCTTGATGACATGCGACTGCGGCCGCACTTCAAGCTTGCCGGTTGCCTCGCCCTTCGGAATTTCCGTATAGAGCGTCGACCACTTCGCACCCCATTTGCAGCCCTGGAAACAGAAGCCGGTCTGCTGACAGCTCATGCGGTCGTCGCGATCGGCCGAGTTGATTGCCATGTTGCCGGTGTGACATTCCTTGTAGCCAAGCTTGTCGGCACCGGCCTTGAGGATCTTGAAGTTGTTGTTGCCAGGCAGCCCTTCGATGCCGTTGGTGCGGGTCACGCCCATCTTGTCTTCGGCCTTGGCATAGTAAGGCTCGAGATCGGCAAGCGTGATCGGCCAATCGAGAAGGTTCGCACCCTCGACCTTGCCGTAGTTCGTCAGCGTCTTAAACTCGTGCTCCTGGAAGCGCAGCGACGCGCCCGCCCAGTGGGTCGTGGTGCCGCCGACCGCCTTGACGATCCAGGCCGGCAGGTTGGGGAAGTCTTTGGCCACCCGCCAGCCGCCGCCGGTCGTACGGTGGTCGAGCCAGGCGAGCTGGGCAAAGCTGTCCCATTCGTCGTTGATGAATTCCTCATGCTCGATGCGGGCACCGGCTTCGAGCACGACGACGTCGATGCCTTTCTGGGCAAGCTCGTTGGCAAGCGTTCCGCCGCCTGCACCGGAGCCGATGATGACGACCACGCTGTCGTCGTTGAGATCATAGGGCGCTGCCATGTTTTCCTCCCGGGAAATCGGTCATTGGGGTAAGCGTCGCCGTTCCCATCCACGATGGGCCTCCTTCCGGCGACGATGAATGCGTGTCTTAAGGTTAAGCTCAGAGCCAGGTGATGTCGTTGAACCCGCGCTCGATATAGCCACCCTTGGAATAGGACTCGCCCTCGTATCCGAAGATCGGCCAGATCTCCTTCTGGTTATAGAGGCTGACCACGAGGTCGCCGCGCACCGCCTGGAAGAAGGGGGTCGTCTCGATGTCGCGCAGGATCGCCACGCGATCGTCTTCCCAGCCAAGCCCACGATAACCGCCGGCGCCGGCTCGCTTGTCGAGATCGGCAATACCGTCCTCGATCAGCACCTTGTGCTTCTCGTCCTTGGCGGCAAGCGTATCCTGCCCCTTGACGGCAGCGGCGTAGAACCGGTCGGCCAGCTGGTCATGCGGATAAATGTCGCGCGCCAGCTTGATCAGCGTCGCGATGGTTTCGGGCTTAAGCGCAGTGGCTTCCAGGCCCCAGGCCTGGTCGGGACAGATCACGGCGGTGCCCGTGACCATCAGCACGGCACTCGCCGCACCGGTCTTCAGAAGCTGGCGGCGAGACATGCCCCCGGTCTTGTCGAGTATCGTTACCACGTCATTCTCCTCCCATGAGATGATGTGCGACGGCCTGTTGCCGTCACCCCAGGCAGGCGCTGACCGCGCCGGCCGTCTGCGAAACAGAAAAGGCCGGGAGTTCCTCTTCCCCCGGCCTTCCGATCATTTGAACCGTCCGTGCCGGGCCAAGACTTCGATCTTGTAGCCGTCGGGATCGGTGATGAAGAAGAAGCGCGCGAGAAGCGCCCCATCCCGGTTGAATTCGACGATCTTGTTCGGATTGTAGCCCAGATCGGTCAACCGCTGATGTTCGGCATCGAGATCCGAGACGCTGACGGCGAGATGGCCGTAACCGGTGCCGAGGTCATAGGCTTCCTCACGCCCTTTGTTCACCGTCAGCTCCAGCTCGAATTCGCTCTCCGAATTGCTGAGATAGATCAGGGTGAAGGTTTCGAAATCGAGACGGTCCGCGATCTCCAGCCCGAAGGCCTTCGTGTAGAAGGCGAGCGAGCGCTCCTCCTCCAGGACGCGGATCATCGAATGGATCATTTTAGCCAATGGGCTGCTCCTCGCATGCTGACAAATGTCATGTCTGGAGAATGTCGCGATTTGCCGGAAGGCGGGTAGCAGCCCATTACCGCAGCCAATTTTTTTCGCCGACCACTGTGTCCATTCTTCGCACCCAGGCGACGCAGTTTAGAAAAGACGGAAATTGACCAGAGGCACGACGCGCAACATAATGCTCAAAACACTGCAGAACGAAGAAACGAAAACCAGGGAGGAGCATGCCATGTGTGAAGTCTTCGCAGGACAGGACCCCGGCCGTTATCGCGCGGTCAACCGCTCCGTCCGCATCGGTGGTCATTCCACCAGCATCCAGCTCGAAGCGGCCTTCTGGGTGCTGATCGATGAGATCGCCGCCAGCCAGAATTTCTCGACGTCCCGCTTCCTCTCGACGCTTTACGACGAAGCGCTCGAGATCAATGGCTCGGTCTCGAACTTTGCCTCGCTTCTGAGAACGAGCTGTCTCATCTACCTGATGAGCAAGGCCCAGCATCCGGGCGAGCCGCAGCAGTTCCACATCATCGCCGCCGAGTAACGAGAATCAAAAAGCGCGGCCCGACAAATGCCGGGCCGCGCCTCAGTTCCGCTCGCCGTCTTGGGTCGGCGCGGAAGATTACTCCGCCGGCTGCAGTTCCGGCTGGATTTCGTCCTCTTCGAGAACCTTGCCGCCGAGTGCGGCATGGAACAGCGTCTGGTCGAGTTCGCCTTCCCAGCGGGCAACGACGACGGTCGCCACCGCATTGCCGATGAAATTGGTGAGCGCCCGGCATTCCGACATGAAGCGGTCGATACCGAGGATCAGCGCCATGCCGGCAACCGGCACAGACGGTACGACCGAAAGCGTTGCGGCGAGCGTGATGAAGCCCGCACCGGTGATGCCGGCCGCCCCCTTCGAGCTCAGCATCGCAACGGCGAGCAGCAGGATCTGGTCGCCGAGCGACAGCGGAATATCCGTCGCCTGGGCGATGAACAGCGCCGCAAGCGTCATGTAGATATTCGTGCCGTCGAGATTGAAGGAATAGCCGGTCGGGATAACCAGACCGACGACCGAGCGCTTGCAGCCGGCCTTTTCCATCTTGTTCATCAGGCCCGGAAGGGCGGCTTCCGAAGAAGAGGTGCCGAGAACGAGAAGCAGCTCTTCCTTGATATAACGGATGAGGGCCAGGATCGAGAAGCCGTTGTAGCGGCAGACCGCACCGAGCACGACCGCCACGAACAGGAAGGACGTGAGATAGAAGGTGCCGATCAGGAAGGCGAGATTGGTGACCGAGCCAATGCCGTATTTGCCGATCGTGAAGGCCATGGCGCCGAAGGCACCGATCGGGGCGGCCTTCATCAGGATCGCGACCAGCTTGAAGACCGGCGCGATGACCGCCTGCAGGAAATCGGTGACGGGCTTGCCGCGCTCACCCACCAGCGCCAGCGAAATCCCGAACAGGATCGAGAAGAACAGCACCTGCAGGATGTCGCCATCGGCAAAGGCGCCGACGATGGTCGTCGGGATGATGTTCATCAGGAAGCCGACGATCGAAGAATCATGCGCCTTTTCGGTGTAGGTCGCCACAGCCGCCGCATCGAGCGAGGCCGGATCGATATGCATGCCGGCACCCGGCTGCACGACATTGGCGACGATGAGACCGACGATCAGTGCCAGCGTCGAAAAGGTGAGGAAGTAGATCATCGCCTTGCCCGCGACGCGGCCGACCTTCTTCATGTCGGTCATGCCGGCAATCCCGGTCGCAACCGTCAGGAAGATGACCGGCGCGATGATCATCTTGACGAGCTTGATGAAGGCATCGCCCAGCGGCTTCAGCTGCGCGCCGATCTCGGGATAGAAATGGCCGAGCAGGATGCCGGCGCCGATCGCAGCCAGAACCTGGACATAGAGATGCTTGTAGAAGGGCTGCCGGCCCTCCGGCGCATGGCCTGTGGTATCGATATGCATGCTTTCCTCCATGGGTCGCCCTGACGGAACGAATTCCGGCCTCCCGGGCGGTTGCTGATCTGAATGGGGAGCGGCGTGCCGCTTGGAGAAATGGTCAGCAAGGCGCGTGCCAGATTGAACGACCACGAACAAACAGCTGAAATCTCGAAACAATTCGGAAAGGCATGCTTGAATCACAACATGAAGATGTGCGGTTTTCCGCACAAAATGAATGTGATACAGTGCGAACAAACGCACATTCTCGACTGCGAGATAAACGCCGAATGCCAACCATCAGCCGAACCGGCCGCACCCTCTGGCTCGCTTATGCGATGATCGCTCTCGCGATTCTGGCAGCAGGCCTCTTCGTTGCCGGCGAGCGCGCCCGCAACGCGGCTCTCGACGCGCTGGCCGAGGATGTCCTGTCTGACGCCGAGCTGAAGCGCGCCCTTTTGGTTGCCGTCCTCGACCGCTCGCGCACACTGCCTCTGGTTTTGGCCGAAGATGCCGATCTCCAGGCAGCACTGTCGGACCCTGCGCCGGACCTGATCGAGGACCTGAACGAGACCCTCGCTGACATCATCCCCGGCACAGGCGCCTCGGTCATCTACGTCGTACGCCTCGACGGCCAGGCGATTGCCGCCAGCAATTTCCGCCAGCCCGACAGCTTCGTCGGCAGCAATTACGCCTTCCGAGAATATTTCACCGGTGCCATGGCCGATGGCACCGCAGAGCAATATGCGCTGGGCAGCGTCAGCCGCAGGCCGGGCCTCTATCTCTCTCGCCGGGTGGAGGATGATGCGGGACGCGCACTGGGCGTCGTCGTCGTCAAGGTGGAGTTCGACACGCTGGAGGAGAACTGGCAGCGGTCCGGGCGCACCACCTACGTGACCGACACCAGAGGTATCGTGCTGATCACCAGCCGTGCCGACTGGCGCTTCTTCACCATGGCCGACATCCCGCAGGAAGAGCGGCTTGCCATTCGCGAGAGCCTGCAATTCGGCGAGGCGCCGCTCGTAACCTTGCCTCTATGGTCGCTTCAGGCGGAAGACGGGCACGACATCGTGGCGACCGAGGAGGTGACCGGCGCACCCCACCGCACCAACCTTGCCATCGCCCTCGACGTACCGGGCCGCGGCTGGCGCATGCATGTGCTGGCCCCGAGCGAGGACACTGAACGCGCCGCCCTCTGGCAGGGACGGATCACGGCACTGGCCGTCCTGGTGCCGCTGCTGGCGCTCGCAGCCTTCCTGATCCACCGCAGCGGCCGGACCGCACGCCGCACGGCAGAAGCCAAGGCTGCCCAGGCGGAACTCGAGCGGCAGGTGACGCTGCGCACGGCAGAGCTCACCGAGGCCCGCGATCGGCTTCAGGCCGAGATCGCCGAGCACCGCGCCACCGACATCCGCCTGCAGGGCGTGCAGCAGGACCTCGTTCAGGCGAACCGTCTGGCGATCCTCGGCCAGGTCGCAGCCGGCGTCGCCCACGAGATCAACCAGCCGGTCGCTACCATCCGCGCCTATGCCGACAATGCCAAAGCCTTCCTCGATCGCGGCAACGGCGAGACGGCGAAGGAAAACCTCGGCCTGATCGCCGAGCTCACCGATCGCATCGGCGCAATCACCGGCGAGCTGAAAGGCCTCGCCCGCAAGGGCCGCCAGGCCGCCGAGCCGGTCGAGTTGAAGGCAGCCATCGACGGTGCGCTTTTCCTTTTGAAAAGTCGCTTCGCCGGCAGCTTCGATCGGCTGGTGATCGGCGACATCCCCACCGATCTCAAGGTCCTTGGCCAGCGCATCCGCCTCGAACAGGTGCTGATCAATCTCTTGCAAAATGCCCTCGAAGCCATTGAAGGCAAAACGGATGCCGCAATCACCATTGGGCTCACGCGCCTCACCGACGACGAACTCGATCTTGCCGTCAGCGACACCGGTCCCGGTCTCCCGGACAATGTCAGGGACAACCTCTTCATCCCCTTCACCACCTCCAAGGAAGGTGGCCTCGGCCTCGGCCTGGTGATCGCCCGCGACATCGTCACCGAATATGGCGGACGGCTTTCGGTCGATACCGGGGCCACGGGCACCACCTTCACCATCACCCTGAAGAGGGCTCGATGATGAGCAGCTCGATCGAAATCATCCTTGTCGACGATGACCAGGCTTTGCGCCGCGCCACCCTCCAGACGCTGGAACTGGCCGGCTATCCGGTTCGCGATTTTGGCGCAGCACCCCAGGCGCTGACCCAGCTGTCGCGGGACAGCGAGGCGGCCGTGGTCACCGATATCCGCATGGCCGGCATGGATGGGCTGGAACTCTTCGCCCACATCCG
>JAIXSF010000418.1 GCA_027484835.1 Rhizobiaceae bacterium
CGTGGGCGATCATCTTCTTTGAAATCCGGTCGAAGATATCGACCGAGTAGAAGGCGACCGGAAGGCAGTTGAGGACGCGCTCTTCGAGTTCGTGGCGGGTAATCGTCTTGCTGTTGGTGCAGCTATAGCGATCCTTTCCGCTGATCGCGTAGGGTCCGCCGCACTCGGTACATTGGAGCATGCGGCTGAGAAGATATTCCGGACGGTGCGTCGCGTTGAGACGGTTCGTGGAGTGCCGGTCGTACTCTTCCCGGCTCTCGGCCTGGCGCTGCTTTGCCCGCTCCCACAGCTCATCCGAAATAATGCGCAGCTCAGGCTCGTCCCTGAACTCCCATTCGTCCCTGTCGTTCGCACGAGAGGTTCGCCGTTCTGTCGTCGGGTCCTTGCGGAACTTCTGTTTGTTCCAGACGACTTTCCCCACATAAAGGGAGTTGTTGAGGATGCCGGTCCCGTCAGTGACACTGCCCCGGATGGTGGTGTCGCGCCAGTATTTGGTCCGTGCACCCGGGATCCCCAGGTCGTTCAGCTTCTGTGCAATCGCGGCCGGTGAGACCCCGTTGACGTAGTCCTTGAAGATCCCCCGCACGATCTCGGCTTTGACCGGGTCGATCTCCCTGAACCCCTTGAGGCGATCGCCATTGGCATCGCGCTGCTGGGAGAGCTTGTAGCCATAGGAGAGGCATGTAGTTGCCTTTCCCTTGCGTACGGCTGTCTTCATACCCTCGCGGGTGCGTGTCCGGCCCTGCTCGACGAGTTCATGGCTCATCGTGGAGCGCATGTGCAGTTCCATATCGGTGACCGCCCGGCCGGCTTCGACGGTCCAGATGGCGCAGTCGTGGTAGTTCAGATCCTTCAGGATCTTCGAGGTGTGCTCGACATCGCGCGACAGGCGGTCGACGTTGACGCAGAGTACGACATCGATGCGTTCGCGCTTCACATGCGCCAGGAGCTGCTGGATGCCGGGGCGAGAGGTGAACGAGGTTCCGCTGATTGCGGAATCGGAGTAAGTCGCGACCAGCTTCCAGTCCCTGTCGGCGGCAAACTTCTTGCCGAGTTCCGTCTGGGTCTCGATCGAGACCTCATTCTGGCGGTCGGTGGAATAGCGGGCGTAGAACAAAACTTTCTTGGTCATTTGGTGCTCATACATAAACAGATTGCGCGTGAGAGACATGCTTAGCCTGGCCGGGACGGCTTGGGAGCCCCGGCCAGAGCCAGGTCGTCATGACCTGGCGCTTCGCGTGTCTATGGTTGGGGGACCGGCTTCGTCATGTGGTGCGCGGCCGAGTAGACCTGATGCTGGACAGTGGATACGAATTGCATCAACAGCCCACGGGCAGCCTCCTGGTCGATCTTTGCCAAGCGCTTGTTCACCGACAGCAGATTGCTAATGCGCATGCATCCGACAATGTGGGCGACGGTCAGGGCTTCCGCCGAGCGCTCACCGAGACGGCGCTCGCAGATCTCGAACTGAACAAACGTTCCGGGACCGACGAGGTCCTTGCGCCGTGGCGGCTTGGGCGATGCCGTGAAACCCGTGTCCGTCACGGTCACCCAGATCGGCTTCCGGAATACGTGGTAACCGTCCCGCACAATGCCGGGTGTTTGCTCGATCAACTCAAGCATACGGTCAACCGCCGCCTCGTTTTGCCGGTGGTAGTCCTCGATCCGCCGGTTGTCATCCTCGGAATAGATGAACCGGAACGTCCCGCTCGGTGATTGGGGTGCATGCAGCATAGTGGCTCCTTTCGTGCACAGATCTTCGCCGTCGTATTCGACGGCGATCTGCGCCAAGAGCCTTCTTGGGCATGCGGCCGGTGCAGACCCCGAACTCGGGCGTGGTCTGGCACTCTGGGTCTCCTGACGGCGGCATAACGGCGCCAGTGACATGGCCGTAATCGAACATGGGCGCCTCCTTTCCGTTCCTTGGACTGGCCTGGGTTGAACACTGCTGCCAGCCAGAGAACACAGGAGTTGAGGTCACGCAAGTGCCTGTAATTGTTGGCGAGATGGATGAAGCTTGAGCAAAATCCGGTCGATTCCCAAAATGGGACAACGCCTTTGCCTGAAAAGTTTGAGCACTTGACCGGCAGCTTATGGTTGTTAACCGCTTGGCAACCGTTGACTTAGATGGGGCAGTGTTGCGTGCGCGCAACAATATGACGGTCGCCGGGGATAGGCCGAAACCCTCTAGAAATCCGATTCAGAATCAAACGCCGTTTTGTGAATTAACGGGGGGAATGTGTCAGATCTTGCAAACGGGGTTTGTGAAAGGCGATACGCGATAGCGCATCTGGCAGCCAACGATCAGGGGCAGGCGAGAAACCTGATCAATCCTCAGGATCGGCACAGTATGCCTCGTTCAGGTGAACCTTCCGACGAAACGGCCACTCACCCGTGCGGTATTTGGCGGCAAGCTCATCGAATACGGCATCCGATGCTCTCTCATCGAAGCCCTGTTTTACCAGAAGAGCGACGACGCGATCCTGCAGCTCATCGAGTTCCGCTTCCGCCCGACGTGCCGCCATCGCAGAAACGATCATGAAGAGGGCAGTGCGGGCGACATCGTCGCGATTGGGGCGCCTTGCCTTCCTGTCGGCATCGCGCAGTCGTTGCTGACGCTCTCGCTGTTCGCGATTGCGGATCTCCTCCGATTTGCGTGCCATGCAGTCTCCTCACTCCAACAGGCGGCATGCATGCCAGACCGATATCAGTGCAGCAACCTCGCTCGCCGCTGAATCGAAAATCCCGGTTGATGAATCGGAAATCCTCAACTCTGAATCAGGAATGCGCAATTTGAGACAGGTTGCGGGCAATGTGTGGCAGATCGACATACTTTGATCCGCGCAAACGGCGTTTGCGGAAACGCCAAGTTAGAGTTCTGAATCGGATATCCAGACTTCGGAATCGTGGATGCGCAATTTGTCTCGATGTGAGATAGCGGCAGGATACCTTGTCTGCAGGTCAAGACGACTTGTGCGCTCTGGTTCTACTGGCATGATCAAGGCTGCTGCGGCGACCCCAGAAGCTGTTGCATCATCGCGCGCACTTTGACGACGTCAGGCATAGAGCTCTCACTGACATCATGGAGCTCCCCTAGACTATCAAGAAGCTGGTTCCATGCAGACGCCTGGGGAGGCCAGGCCGGGAACATGTGGCTAGGGCTTGAGGCGAGCGGATGCGGAAGCAGGATCAGGTTATCGATCATTGTATCCAGGTGCTCGCAGGCGATATGCAATTGCCGCCGTGGCAGAAACGCAGCCACAGCCGGAGCAGTACAGCCAGAAAGAAGAGCGTTCCGATCAGCCCGTGCAGCATGGCAAGCGTCGCGTCGGCGGGTTCAGGGGTGGTCTCCGCATATTGTGCCATCGTTTCGCGCACCAAGGGTTCATGAATGGCGATTTGCACCACGACACCGGCCATCACGAACCAATGAAGCGCGATTTGCGAGCGGCGGTAGGCTGTTGCGGGGAAGGATGTCATGCGGCGTTCCTCTCGGTGCCGGTCGCGGGGCAAAGCGCGATGCCTCGGGTGGCGCCGGCCGGGTCCACGCCGGAGAGTTTGCCGTGCGCATCCGGCTGGAGATGGCTACCTGCCCGTTTGAAAAGGGCTGCATCCGAGGTCGTCAGGTGATAGCGCAGAAGGCGCGCTGCGTAGTCGGGCGGCGTCGGCGCGCCCCGTCCGGCCCAGACCTTGAGCGCCAGCCTGTGGGTATAGGCGGCGCCCGCCCCCATGTCGGCCATGCCCATCGATGTCAGCAAGAGGTTGCGTGCGAAGCCAAGCCCCTCGAACCAGTCCAACCCGGCATTTAGGTCCGGCACATGTAGGTGGAGATGGGACACGACCGTATCGGCTGCGATGGATGCTGCCGCAGCAAGTAATGCTCACCTCTGCGCATGTCGGCAACCTCCGGTCTGCGGTGCCCGCGCGCCCACCCAAATCCCCCCTTCCACAAGGGGATCGCCTAGCCATCGCCTTTGGCAATCGTCTAGACGCCGTGTGATAAAAACTTCCCATCGCCATCTCGGGTTAGGACTGCGCCGCCATACTACATCCTCAACGCGCATGATCTCCTCTGCAGAGATCGGTCGAGCAATGTGGCGTGAAAATTGCTTGTCTCCAAGAAGATGCTAGCGGGAGACCTCATTGTCCGTACACACGATCACCCAAACACGTTGCACGAAACCACGGGGCGTCTTGGGCGATGCAGTTGATTCGGTGATTGGCCTGAGTATTGCGCGGCTATTGCGGACGACTGTCGGAACCGTGGCGTGAGCATGTCAAAATCTTCAAATGATCTGACGATCCTTGTCATTGACGAAAATGCCATCCGGGCCTCGATCATCGAAGAGGGGCTGAACGAAGCCGGGCATCTGAATGTCCGGGTGATCCATGAGATGCAGGGTGTCGCGCGGCTGATCGAGACGATGGATCCTGATGTCATCATCATCGACATCGAGAACCCCAATCGTGAC
>JAIXSF010000292.1 GCA_027484835.1 Rhizobiaceae bacterium
ACGCGCAAGCGCATTGGCCGCACGAGCCCGCTCCTGCGTCTTTGCCGTTTCGACCCATTTGAGAAAAGCTGCAACGATCAAAGTCGAACCCACTCGCCACCTGTACACCCGAAGCATTCGGTGCTTCGGAGACTAGGGGCAAAGTGTTTAAGAAACGTTCACCACGTTCATTAACCCTGCATTCAAGCCGTTGAATTCACCGATACAAACCCCGGATTGCGACGATTATCCTTGAGACTCAGGATTTGATCCTCGGCCTCTGAAGTTCGAATACGGGGCCGATGCCAGCGTAATCCATGTAGCCGAGCCGCATGATGGGGTCGGCGATTGCAAGATCGAAACGGCCGTTGCGGATGGACGATTGGTCGATATGGATGCCCACCACCTGACCGAACACGGCGTGACTGTCCGTCGGCGCGCCATGCATATCCGCCAAGGTCATGACCTGGGTCACCCGGCACTCCAGAGCGGCCACGGCCTCACCCACGTAAGGCGCGTCGATCAACCTGCCAGGTGCTGCCGTCAGGCCTGCGAGATCGAACTCATCCGTTTCGTAAGAAACCGGGGCTGACGAAGCATTCATCCGGTCGAGCAGAGTTCGACTGACGAAGCTTGCCGTGAACACGCCGGTTTCCTCGACATTGCGCAGGCTGTCCTTGCGGCCGCTGGAGGAAAACATCACCAACTTCGGGCGATCCCCGACGGCATTGAAGAAGGAATAGGGCGAGAGGTTCCGATTGCCGTCCCTGCCCTTCGTGCCGATCCAGCCGATGGGCCTTGGCGCCACGATCGCCTTGAACGGATCGTGCGCCAAGCCATGAGCATTCGTTTCGGTATCGTAGAACATCAATCGTCCTCGCCCTGCCAGGACACAACGTCCTCAAGGGCCGGACGCGGGCGCTCGACGATCGGGAATTCGGTCGAGCCGATGTGAATGAAGCCGGCGACCTTTTCGCCTGGTCTCACGCCGAGAAGCGGGTAAGCGCGCTCGTCAAACGCGAACCATTCGGTCAGCCAGTTGGACACGTAACCATGGGCATTGGCGGCCATCAACAGGTTGAGGCAGACGGCACCGGCCGACATCACCTGCTCCCATTCCGGGATCTTCACATGCGGGGCTGCGGTCGAGACGACGGCGATGACGACGGGAGCGCGGGTGAAGCGCGCGCGCTCGACCTTAATCATCTCTTCGGAGAGCTCGGGATTTTTTTCCACTGCCATCTTCAGCAATTCCTCGCCGATGCGTGCTCTTTCAGCGCCGCGATAGACGATGAAGCGCCAGGGTGCGATCTTGCCATGATCGGGAACGCGCACCGCAAGCGATAGAATCGACTCGATCTCGGCCTTATCCGGCCCCGGCTCACACATCTGAAAGGCAGGCACGGAGCGGCGAACTGCGAGATAATCGAGCAGCTTGATGTCTTTTTTCATTTTCTTGATACCTTCATAGGCCTTGAGCAGGTCGGCAGTCTTGAAATTGCCATGCGGTTCGGTTTGAAGTTGCCGGCATTGGTAAGGAAGTCAACACACAGTGCCTCGCATGTCCCGCAAAGATGGTCTCGTCCGATTGCTGCTCTGGCTCTTCGTAGCCTCAGCGGCCGCGTCGCCGTCCTTTGCGCAGGAAGCGTTTGAAACCTTCAAGCAGCTGAACGGCTCCACCAAGATGCCGAAGCTGAAAGCGTTTTCTGCACCGGGTGCCGCGGCGATCGCCAATGTGACGCAGGGGCGCAGCGTCAAGCTGGATGCCAAGCTGACCAATGACGGCGAACCGATGCAGCATGGCCTGTCCTGGCGTGTGTTCAGCCCTATCCCCGGCGCCGACGGCAAACTGCCGTTGCTCGCCAGCGCCGAGGGCGGATCGGCCGCCTTCCAGCTTGCTCCAGGCGACTATTTCGTCAACGTCTCCTTCGGGCGGGCCGGTGCCACCAAGAAGCTCAGCGTGCCTGCGGAAGGCGAGGTCGACAGCCAGGTGCTCGTCCTCGATGCCGGCGGCATGGCGCTCAGCGCTATCTCCGGAGCCGATACTCACATTCCCGACAAGCAGCTGAGTTTCGACATCTATTCCTCCGAGGTGCGGGAAGATGGTGAGCGCGGTCTCGTGCTCGCGGATGTCAAGCCGAACACCATCGTGCGCCTCAATGCCGGGACCTATCACGTCGTGTCGGAATATGGCTCGATCAATGCCGTGGTGCGTGCCGATATCACGGTGGAGGCCGGCGAACTGACGGAAGCCACCATCCAGCACCGGGCGTCGCAGGTCGGCTTCAAGCTTGTCTCGGAAGAAGGCGGTGAAGCGATCGCAGATACGGCCTGGTCCGTCCTCACCTCGGGTGGCGACATCGTGGCGGAAAGCGTCAGCGCATTCCCGGTCATGGTACTGGCGGAAGGCCAGTACACGGCGGTCGCCCGCAACAAGGACCAGATCTTCCAGAAGGAATTCGAGGTGAAGGCGGGCGCCAACATGGACGTCGAGCTTCTGCTCAACCAGTCCTGACCCTGCCTCTTACGCTGCGCGGCGAAACTTACGACGCTGCACAGGCGCCATGCTGAACACCGCTCCGAACAGCCTTGCGAGCAAATCCTTGCGATCTGCATGGGTGCTCAACTCTTCCCACGGAATCATCTGGCCGACGCGGGCGCTGATCGTCGAACCGGACAGGCGACGGAACTCACGGATCAATAGCGACACACGCAGCGTCAGCGAAATCTTGCTGGCGAGGTGAAAGAGACGGCCGTTCTGGCCTTCGAAGAAGACCGGCACCACATTCGCCTTGGCGGCCTGGATGAGCTTGGCCGGGAACATCTTCCACGGCAGATCCTCCGCGCGGCCGAAGCCCTTCTTGGCTGTCGCAACTCCACCGGCGGGGAAGATCACGACGGTCACGCCTTCCTTCAGCAGCCGCAGCGCCTCATGGCGGGTCTGCATGTTGATGGCGAGCGCCTCCTTGGTTTCCTCGAAGGAAACAGGAAGGGAATAGGGCGCCATTTCCGGCACCTTGAGGAGTTCGTTGTTGATGAGCACACGAAAAGGCCGGCCGAGCTGTTCGGCGATCGCCAGGACCGCGATGCCATCACCGATGCCGAAGGGGTGGTTGGCCACGATGACGATCGGGCCCTCGGGAATGTTGGCCGGCGGCCAGGTGCCTTCGACCTTCAGATCGACATTGATCAGATCGAGCATCTTGCCAAAGACACGATCGGTCTTGCCGACGATGTCGTTGCGCCAGATTTCGTAGAGCCTTGTGAAGCGGTCGCGGCCGGAGAGGCCTTCGATCGAGCGGATAAACCAGCGCTTCAGCTTCGGGTCGCGCTCGTTGGCATAGGACAGTTCTTTGAACTTCACGGGAAGGCTCCAGCTGTGCGGAGGGTCATTATACCGTCATATGCCGTTTTGATGACAGCCGTCTGACAGCGACAAAAGCGCTGCCAGACGGCGATTCTTTGTCAAACCTTGCGGTTGGCAAGCTTGCGCTTGACGTCCGGCGGGGTCGCCTCACCTGAAAGCACGGCAATCGCTTCCGCAAGCGGCATGGAGACCTGATCCTGGGAGCCGAGACGGCGGATGTTGACGGTCTTTTCTTCCGCTTCCCGCTTGCCGCAGACGATGATCACCGGAACCTTGGTCACCGAGTGCTCGCGGACCTTGTAGTTGATCTTTTCGTTGCGGAAATCGGTCTCGACCTGCAGGCCAGCATCACGCAGCTGCTCGGCGACTTCGCGTCCGTAATCGTCGGCATCCGACGTGATCGTTGCCACGACGACCTGCAGCGGCGCGAACCACAGCGGCATGTGGCCGGCGAAGTCCTCGATCAGGATACCGAGGAAACGCTCCATCGAGCCGCAGATGGCGCGATGGATCATGACCGGCTGAACCTTTTCGGAGTTCTGGTCGATGTAGAAGGCACCGAACCGTTCCGGCAGGTTAAAGTCGACCTGGGTCGTGCCGCACTGCCACTCACGGCCAATAGCGTCGCGTAGCGTGTATTCGAACTTCGGACCGTAGAAGGCGCCCTCGCCCGGCAGAATGCCGGTCTTGATGCGTCCGCCGGACTGTTCCTCGATCTGCTTCAGGACGTCCATCATCACGCTTTCGGCGCGATCCCAGAGCTCGTCGGAGCCGACGCGCTTTTCGGGACGGGTCGAGAGCTTCACGACGATTTCGCCGAAGCCGAAGTCCTCGTAGACCGAGAGAATCAAGTCGTTGATGCGCAGGCATTCGGCTGCCATCTGCTCTTCCGTGCAGAAAACGTGCGCGTCGTCCTGCGTGAATCCACGCACACGCATCAGGCCGTGGAGTGCACCGGAGGCTTCATAACGGTGAACCGTGCCGAATTCGGCGAGACGGACCGGAAGCTCGCGATAGGACTTCAGGCCATGCTTGAAGATCTGCACGTGACCCGGGCAGTTCATCGGCTTCAGCGCAAAGACCTTCTGATCGGCTTCTTCGTCATCCGGATGCGTGAAGGCATGGGCGGATTTCACCGCGAACATGTTTTCCTGGTACCAGCCCCAGTGACCGGAGGTTTCCCAGAGCGACTTGTCGAGAACCTGCGGGGCGTTGACTTCCTGATAGGTGCCGTCGAGGCGGCGCCGCATGTAGGAGGTCAGCGTCTGGAACATGCGCCAGCCCTTGCCGTGCCAGAACACGACGCCCGGGCCTTCTTCCTGGAAATGGAAGAGGTCCATTTCACGACCGAGCTTGCGGTGGTCGCGCTTTTCGGCTTCGGCCAGGATGTGCAGGTAACGGTCCAGATCTTCCTGTTCGGCAAAGGCCGTGCCGTAGATGCGGCTCAGCATGGCGTTGTTGCTGTCACCGCGCCAGTAGGCACCGGCGACCTTCATCAGCTTGAAGGCCATGCCGATCTGCCCGGTGGAAGCCATATGCGGCCCACGGCAGAGGTCGAACCAGTCGCCCTGATAGTAGATCTTCAGATCCTGGTCTTCCGGGATCGCGTCGACCAGCTCGACCTTGTACTTCTCACCCTTGGAAGCGAAAACTTCCTTGGCCTTGTCGCGCGACCAGATCTCCTTGGTGAAGGGCTTGTTGCGCTGGATGATCTCTTTCATCCGCTTTTCGATCTTCGGCAGATCCTCGGGCGTGAAGGGATCATCCTTGGCGAAGTCGTAATAGAAGCCGTTCTCGATCACCGGCCCGATGGTGACCTGGGTGCCGGGCCAAAGCTCCTGCACGGCCTCGGCCATGACGTGAGCCGCATCGTGGCGGATGAGTTCCAGCGCACGCGGATCGGTGCGGGTGACGATCTCGATCTTGCCGTCAACGATGGGGTCTGAGAGGTCGCGCAGCGTGCCATCGAGCGCAATGGCGACGGCCTTCTTGGCAAGCGACTTGGAAATCGACTCGGCGACCTCGGAACCGGTCGTGCCGGCTGCGAATTCGCGGATGGAGCCATCGGGGAAAGTCAGAGATACGGAAGCGGACATAAAAGTCTCCTGATCCAGTCCCGCCAACGAATGCGGGTGGTGAAAATTGCGGGATGAGACACCCCGCCACGAACCGGCGCTTGATAGGCCGAAAGCGCTGCTGAGTAAAGGATCTTGCTAGGCTTGGCCCATGAACCAAAAGCTGCGTGCCTGCGGCGGCAGCGCCCTCAGAACCCGCTCAAATGCCTCGGGATCGACATGACGGCGGATGGTCGACGTGACGTCTTCGATGGCGGTATCGGTCGAGAGATTATGGTCATGACGAAAGGCGCGAACTTCCTTCATCAGTGTGTCGCGATCGGCAAAGGGCTTTACCGGCGCCTCGGTGTCCCAGTCACTGACGAAAATGGCGCGCAGAACGGGCGGCAGGACATTGGCGAAGGCAATCGCTTGCCCGACGGTCAGCCGGTGCCGAAAGACCTGCAGCACCGCCTGCAGCATGGTGTAGGCCTGGTGCGAGGTCTGGATCATCGACGTTGCGACAAGGTCCTTCATGAAAGCGTCGAAGTCGGCGGAGGCCTGGCGGTATTCGAGCGGCATCGGCATGCAAAATCTCCCGAACGATTCGGTCGAACAATCTTAAAGCCAATTGCATCCGTGTTTGAATTGGGATCAGGCAGCCCGCTTCTGACCGAAGGCCCAAAGTCGCCAGGGCGCATACCAGTGGAAGCGGGGTCCCAGAACTTCCGGTACGGGATCCGGCCCCCAGGTGCCCCCGGGGCCGCAACGGGCGACGCGAAACAGCGTCAGCCACCCACCCGACCAGAGACCGTGCCGCGCCACAGCCTCATAGCCGTATTCGGAGCAGGTCGGCATGTGCCGACAGGAGCTTCCGACGATGCTCGAGAATGTCAGCTGATAAAATCGGATGAAGCCCATGCCGAACAGGCGTCCGGGCGTCTTGCGAAACGGCCCTTGCCAATTGCGACCCTGCCGAGGTTGCTCTGCCTGATGATGCCCGCAGTCGGGGCCGTCGCACATGCTCAGCTTGCCTCGGCCGGTCTGGCCGGGCTCTCGATCTGATCGAGACAGTCGACGACCGCATCGAAGGTCAGCATGGTCGAGGCGTGGCGTGCCTTGTAGTCACGGACGGGCTTGAGAAAACGCATGTCCTCGAAGCGACCGTCTGGCCCCTCCCCGTCTTCCTTGAGCATCGCGAGCATGGCAAGACGGGCCCGCCGAAGCTCGTCAGATGTGGCGCCCACCACGTGGCGCGCCATGATGCCGGATGAGGCCTGGCCGAGCGCGCAGGCTTTCACCTCATGCGCAAAGTCCGTGACCACACCCTCTTTCACGTTTAGATAGACCCGGACCTTGGAGCCACAGAGCTTCGAGTGTTTTTCAGACATGGCGTCTGCTTCGGTCAACGTGCCGATGCGGCTGATATTGCCCGCAAACTCGAGGATCTTGGTATTGTAGATGTCGTCCATGCTCAATCCGCTCCGGCGCTTTTCCCGTATATAGAGATTGGCAGCAGGAATTCAGCCTTCAACTTGTCGCACCCGCCGTCTTTTATCCGTCTATCCGGCTACTATATCGAAGGGACAGGCACAGGACAAACGCAAGCCGGCCCATCTGGCAGATCATCTTCTCAGAGCAAACACTGACAACGGACTTGCATTATGAGCCGCATTACGCATTTACAATCCGGCAAAGCCAAACCAGCGGCCCGCCTTGCGCGGGACCGGGAGACCAAGGCCATGGATGCCATCGTCAAGAAACTGACAGTCGAAGCCCCGCGGCCGTCGCGCGAAGAGGCCGAACAGGCCGTACGTACGCTGCTGCTGTGGGCCGGGGACGATCCGGAACGCGAAGGCCTGCTCGATACGCCGTCACGCGTGGCCAAAGCCTATGAAGAACTGTTTTCCGGCTACAGCGCCGACATCGAAGACGTTCTCGGCCGCACCTTCGAGGAGGTTGGCGGCTATGACGACATGGTCCTGGTGCGCGACATATCCTTCTTCTCGCATTGCGAGCATCACATGCTGCCGGTGATGGGCAAGGCGCATGTCGCCTATCTGCCCAAGGGTCGTGTGCTGGGTCTGTCGAAGATCGCGCGCGTCGTTGACGTCTACGCCAAGCGTCTGCAGACGCAGGAGAACATGACCGCTCAGATCGCCCACGCGATCGACGAGACCCTTCAGCCACGCGGGGTTGCGGTTTTTCTCGAGGCCGAGCATATGTGCATGGCGATGCGCGGGATCCAGAAGACGGGTTCCACGACGCTTACCACAACCTTCACCGGCGCCTTCAAGGACAATGCCGCCGAACAGGCACGCTTCATGTCCATGGTTCGGAGCCGTTAAGCTCGCGAGTTTTGAGATGTCCGGTTTCGTGTTCGACGCACCCTCGAGCGATAAGAAAATTCTTGAGGAAGGTCTCGCCTTCACGCCCAAGTTCGACGATCACGGTCTGGTGACAGCCGTGGTGACCGATGCGCGTGACGGCGAATTGCTGATGGTCGCGCATATGAACGCCGAAGCCATCAGCCTTACGCTCAAAAGCGGGATCGCGCATTACTTCAGCCGCTCGCGTTCCAAGATCTGGAAGAAGGGCGAAAGCTCCGGAAATCTCCAGACGGTCAAGGAAATCCGGGTGGATTGTGATCAGGATGCGATCTGGCTGAAAGTGGAGGTCGCGGGGCATGACGCCACGTGCCACACCGGTCGTCGATCCTGCTTCTATCGCACGGCCCAAGCTGTAGACGGTAAAGCCTCTCTGACGATTGCCGACGATCATCGGCATTTCGACCCGGATCACGTCTACGGGCAGTGATGGTGAACGACGCATAACGAAATCGTAAGCAGACAGTGTCGTAATGAAACCCGGAGTGTTCAGCTTGTGGGGTACGGAGATGCTGAACTGGAGCATGATTTCAAACGGCGGTGCCACAGTGGCACAACCAGCCAAGGACGGTGCGGCAACGCCGCCCGGACCTGACATTCCTGACAAACGCCCGAAGGCAAAGGTGGCGCTCGCACTGGGTGGCGGTGCGGCTCGCGGCTGGGCGCATATCGGGGTCTTGCGAGCGCTGGACGAAGA
>JAIXSF010000246.1 GCA_027484835.1 Rhizobiaceae bacterium
AGCCCTGCTCGTGGTGCTCTGCGTGGCGGGAAGCCGGCGCCTTGCTTGACAGAGCATGTCCAGCAAAAGTGCGTCAGCGTTTTTGCGTCCGGACTGCGTCGAAACAAGGCAGATCGAGTACTTCCAGCTCCTGGCGGAAGTACTCGAGCGACTTTAGCGCCCCGCCATCTTGGACATGGCCTCGTTGTAGCGGGCGCCGGCCACCTTGTCGGGTGAAACTGCATTCGACAACGCGGCAAGATCCTCGGTCGAGAGCGTGATCCCCGTCGCATTGATATTGCTATCGAGATTGGCGATCTTCGTCGTGCCAGGGATCGGCACGATGAAGTCGCCCTGGGCTAGAACCCAGGCGAGCGCGAGCTGGCCGGGCGACACACCCTTCTCCGCCGCCATGGTTTCGAGGGCCGTGACCAGCGCCAGATTGGCGTCGAAATTCTCCTGATCGAAGCGCGGCAGGCCGCGGCGGAAATCGTCCTTGCCGAGCTTGGAGAGGTCCTTGAGCGCCCCGGTCAGCATGCCGCGCCCAAGCGGCGAAAAGGGCACGAAGCCGATGCCGAGTTCGCGGCAGGTCTCCAACACGCCATTGTTTTCAGGGTCGCGGGTCCAGAGGGAGTATTCGCTCTGGATGGCGGAAATCGGATGCACGGCATGCGCCCGCCGCAGCGTCGCGGCACTCGCCTCGGACAAGCCCAGCGCCTTGACCTTGCCTTCCTTCACGAGCTCGGCCATGGCGCCGACGGTCTCTTCCATCGCAACATCAGGATCGACGCGGTGCTGGTAGAAGAGGTCGATGACCTCGACACCCAGCCGCTTCAGCGAGGCCTCTGCGACCGCGCGCAGATGCTCCGGTCGGCTGTCGAGGCCGGACGGCCGCGCGGCCTTGGCCTCATCGCCGATGGTGAAGCCGAATTTGGTGGCGATCACCACCTTGTCGCGATGCCGCTTCAGGCCCTTGCCGACCAGCTCCTCGTTGGTGAAGGGACCATAGACCTCAGCCGTGTCGAAGAAGGAGACACCGCGTTCGACCGCATGGTCGAACAGCTTCTGTGCCGTCGCCTCGTCGATATTGGTGCCGTAGGCATGGCTCATGCCCATGCAACCGAGGCCGATGGAAGATGTGGTAAGCGTGCCGAGTTTGCGGGTCTTCATGATGGCCTCCTGAGATATCGATCGGGCGCAAGGCTGCGCGGCTGGTGAGGGCAAACTAGGGCGAAAGCGCTCTTCAGAAAATCCATGCATTGCCGATCACCTTGTTCTATCATTTCGAACAATGAACCGGACCCAGCTTTCGCAACTCGCCGTGCTTGCCACGGTGGCCCATCACGGCAGCTTCCGCAAGGCAGCCGCCGAACTCGGCATTGCACCATCGGCGGTCAGCCACGCGATCTCGTCTCTGGAGGAAAGCCTGAACCTGCGCCTGATGGCGCGCACCACGCGAAGCGCCGCACCTACGGCCGAGGGACGCCAGCTTCTGGAGACCCTGCAGCCGGCGCTGGCCGATATCGCCTCGGCGATAGAGGCACTGTCCGACAGCCGTGGCAGCCCGGCTGGCGCGCTGCGCATCACCATGCCGATGCTGGCCGCACAGAGCCTGATCGCGCCTCGTCTCGGCGCCTTTGCCGCCGCCTATCCCGAGATCGAGTTGGAGATTGTCACCGACGACCGTTTCGAGGATATCGTCGAGAAGGGCTATGATGCCGGCCTGCGGCTCGGCGAACATCTCGATGCCGACATGATCGCGGTCAGGATGAGTGGCCCGTGGCGGGGCTCCGTCGTCGGTTCGCCTCAGTATTTCGCAAGCCATGCGATCCCCCGCGAGCCGCGCGACGTGACCGAGCACACCTGTATCCGCAGGCGCTTCCAGAGCGGCACGATCTATCGATGGGAGTTCGAGAAGGACGGTCGCGCACTTTCTATCAATGTCCGCGGGCCGCTGATCCTGTCGGATCAGGGTCTGATGCGGCAGGCCGCCCGCGATGGCGCGGGCCTCGCCTATCTCTTCGACACCGGTGTCGAGGCAGATATCCGCGAGGGGAGGCTGGTGCGCGTGCTCGAAGACTGGTGCCCGCCCTTCGATGGCTTTTCACTCTACTATTCGAGCCGCCGCCAGATGCGTCCGGCCCTGCGAGCCTTCATCGATTTCTTCCGCTGGCGGGGTGCAGAGGCCGGCTGAGCGCCGGCCGCGGGGCAATGCCTGAGACTTCAGGCGCTGGCAGCATTGAGCGCGTCGAGCTGGGCTCTCGTAAGCTCCAGCTTGCCGGCGGCGATCAGGCTGTCGAGTTGGCGCAAACTCGTGGCGGATGCGATCGGGGCGGTGACCCCGGGCTGCGCGGCAATCCATGCGATCGCGACGGTCGCAGGACTGGTGCCGGTTTCGGCAGCTACCTGGTCGAGGGCGCCAAGAATGTGGAAGCCGCGCGTGTTGAGATAAGGCTCCATGTCCTCGCCGCGTGCCTTGCCCTCGGTATCGGCCGCACTGCGGTACTTGCCGGTCAGGAAGCCAGAGGCGAGCGCATAGTATGTGATCACGCCGATCTCTTCGCGCTGGCAAAGGTTCGCGAGATCCCCCTCGAATTTCGAGCGGGTGTAGAGATTGTATTCCGGCTGGATGACGTCGTAGCGCCCGACCCCGACCTTGGCCGCCGCATCGAAGGTCGCCTGCAGCTGTTCGGCATCGAGGTTCGAACAGCCGATCGCGCGCACCTTGCCCTCGTCCTTCAGCTTGCCGAACGCCGTGAGGCTTTCCTCGTCCTCGGTTTCTGCATCCGGCCAATGGGCGAGATAAAGGTCGATATAGTCGGTCTGCAGGCGGCGCAACGAGTCTTCAACGGCCTCCGCAATGCGGCGGGCGCTCAGGCCTCGGCGTTTTCCCCCGAGATCGGCGCCGACCTTGGTGACGATGATGGTATCCTCACGCTTCACGCCACCGCGCTTCAGCCAGTTGCCGATGATCGTCTCGCTTTCTCCGCCGACATTGCCTTCGGCCCAGCCCGAATACATGTCCGCCGTATCGATCGTGTTGAAGCCGGCCTCGAAGAAGCGGTCGAGAATGTCGAAGGACGTCTTCTCGTCGGCGGTCCAGCCGAAGACATTGCCGCCGAGCACGACGGGGGCGATCGAAAGGCCGGTGCGGCCGAGAGCACGTTTCTGCATGGGAAGCCTCGGATGGAGAGGGAAAGGTCGGCGCAACGCTATCAAGCGTAAGCCGAAGGCACCACTGAAAAGCATTGATCGGTTTTAAGGCGGGATTGTCGACACGTCCGCCCGGACATCGATATGGGCCTCGCATCGAAGCTTTCCAGTGTCGAGTGGGCATTGTTCCGAGCCGGTTTCGGTAAAACTAAAGGCGTCCGAACGCCGTTGCACCCTGCCGGAGCTTCGCCTAATGTCCGCCCCGATATTTTCAGGGAGAAGTAAGATGCTGCGTTTCGGAATTCTGTCGACGGCCAAGATCGGTCGAGAGCTTGTAGTGCCGGCAATCCAGGATGCCGAAAACGCCGTCGTCACCGCGGTTGCAAGCCGAGATCTGGTCAGAGCCCGGGAGATGGCAGACCGCTTTTCGGTGCCGCATGCCTTCGGTTCCTATGAAGAAATGCTCGCCTCCGACGTCATCGATGCCGTCTATATCCCGCTACCGACCTCGCAGCATGTCGAGTGGGCGATCAAGGCAGCCGATGCCGGCAAACACGTGCTCTGCGAAAAGCCGATCGCGTTGAAGGCCGCCGAGATCGATGATATCATCGCGGCGCGTGAGCGCAACAAGGTGCTGATCACGGAAGCCTATATGGTGACTTACGCACCGGTCTGGCTGAAGGTCCGCGAACTCCTGAGCCAGGGTGCCATCGGCACGCTGAAGATGGTGCAGGGCTCCTTCACATACTTTAACCGCGACCCCGGCAACATGCGCAACATTCCAGAACTTGGCGGCGGCGCGCTGCCGGACATCGGTGTCTACCCGACGATCACCACCCGCTTCGTCACTGGCAAGGAACCGGTCCGGGTGCAATCGACCATCGAGCGCGATCCGGAATTCGGCACGGACATCTATGCGAGCGTCAAGGCGGACTTCGCTGACTTCGAACTGAACTTCTACGTCGCGACCCAGATGGCCAACCGCCAGCTGATGGTTTTCCACGGCACGGATGGCTTCATCGAAGTGAAGTCGCCCTTCAACGCCGACCGCTGGGGTGCCGAAGAAGTCGAGCTCACCAATCGCAGCCACAATGTTTCGCAGATCTTCCGCTTCCCCGACAGCCGCCAGTACAAGCTGGAGGCGGAAGCCTTCGCCCGCGCCGTCGCCGGAACGACCGGTGAGGTCGTCACGCTGGAGAGCTCTAAGGCAAACCAGAAGCTGATCGATGCGATTTATCGCGCGGCCGAAAAGGACGGCTGGGAGGCTGTGTAAGACGCAGGCTTTCGCTCAGCGACGGAAGACGTAGCGCGAGTAACCGAAAAAGCTGAACAGCATCGACGCGATGGAAGCGAAAACCAGGGCCGCATAGGGGCTGAGCAGCGGCGC
Organism: Rhizobiaceae bacterium; assembly: GCA_027484835.1. Taxonomy (GTDB): domain Bacteria; phylum Pseudomonadota; class Alphaproteobacteria; order Rhizobiales; family Rhizobiaceae; genus Allorhizobium. The sequence continues at coordinate 4,520 of JAIXSF010000246.1, forward strand.
GCCGATCAGGAGCAGCGCGTAGACTCCGTAGTTGATCAGCGAGGTGACCGCGCCAATGAAGCCGTAGCGGAAGCCTTCGCTGACCAGCGAACGCTTTGAGACGCCGAAGGTGAAATGGCGGTTGAGCAGCCAGGTCGTCGTCAGGGCCGTGGCAATGGCGATGATACGCGCGGCGAGCGGCCCAAGCGGCGTGAAGTTGAGACATAGCCAGAGGACGCCAACATCGACCACGAAGCCGGTCGTGCCGACGATCAGGAAGCGCAGAAACTTCTTCATGCCGCGCGGGACGATGCCGCCTTTGCCGCCGCTTTGGGCGAACGTTCACGGCGCGGCTTGTCTTCCGGCTTATCATCTTCGGCCGCAGTGATCCGGGTTGTCTTAAGGGCCGGAAGCGTCAGATAATGGATCCGCAGCTGCTCGGCGCGCGAGCGTGCGACGGAATCGAGGATCAGTGCGGCTGTAAACGACAGGAAGGACATCATCGTCAGGGCCATGGCAGCGACCCAGGTCGGCATGCGCGAGACGAGGCCCGTGGTGAAGAACTCGTAGAGAACGGGTGCCATGAAGCCGAGGCTGATACCCATCAGCCCGGCCGCGATCAGGCCGAAGAAGGCGAAAGGTCGCGTTTCCTTCATCAGCATGGCGAACATCCAGAGGATCTTGAAGCCATCCTTGAAGGTCGAAAGCTTCGAATGCGAGCCTTCCGGGCGTCGACCGTAGTCGAGTTCGATTTCGCAGACCGGAAGCTTGAGCCGCGAGGCATGCACGGACATTTCCGTCTCGATCTCGAAACCTGCGGAAACGGCGGGGAAGCTCTTCACATAGCGGCGCGAAAAGGCGCGGTAGCCGGAAAGGATGTCGGTGAAGTCGTTGCCGAACAACACGCGGTAAAGCTGGTTGAACAGGCGGTTGCCGAAGGCATGGCCGTTGCGACCGGCATCATCATGCACGCCGCGGCGTGTGCCGACCACCATGTCGGCGCGCTCCGTGATCAGCGTGCGGATGAGTTCTTCGGCATCCGCCGGCCCATAGGTCCCGTCGCCGTCGGCCATGATGTAGATATCTGCATCGATGTCGCAGAACATGCGGCGGACCACGTGACCCTTGCCCTGGCGGCGTTCGCGAACGACGGTGGCGCCGGCCAGCATGGCCTTGAGCGCCGTACCGTCTGTCGAGTTGTTGTCGTAGACATAGACCCGGGCCTCGGGCAGGGCCGTGCGGAAATCGCTGACGACCTGGCCGATCGTGGCGGCCTCGTTGTAGCACGGCAGGAGAACGGCGATGTCGAGGGAAGGGGTGGCCGCACGGCTCATGGGGACCTGCTCAAAGCGCTGGGGTTCCGGCAGCCTTCGAGCCGCCTCTGATTTTACTATTTCTTGAGAAGGTTAAGGCTAGGTTTCGGGGACGAGCAGTCTTTGAAATATGGTCGGCAGGTCTATCCGAGGCGGGATCGACTTGGGCGGTCCAGGAGGTTTGACGAAGCATGGCCGACATTACCCTGCCCGGCGCGTCAAGAACCACCGTCGCGCGCCCGCTCTTAGTCTGGACGCTCGTCTACAGCCTCGTGACCATGGCTGTCTTGCTGTTGCTCAACCTGCCATCCGCCACGGACTACGTCGGCACCGACAATGACGACGTGATGCGCCTCGTGCAGGTGCGCGATCTGCTGGCCGGCCAGTCCTGGTTCGACATGACGCAGTACCGGCTTGGGCTCGAAGGCGGCACGTTGATGCATTGGTCGCGTTTCATCGACCTGCCGATCGCGCTGTTGATCCGCCTCTTCGCGCAGGTCGTCCCGATCGAGCAGGCCGAAGCGATCGCCCTGACCGTCTGGCCTTTCCTGCTGATCATGCCGCTGTTTGCGGCCATGGCCGTTGCCGCCCGTCGCATCGGCGATGAGGTCACCATGCATCTCGCGCTGATGCTGACCTCCATCTTCGTCATCACCGGCAATCGCTTCCTGCCGGGCTCGATCGATCATCACAATGTGCAGCTGGTTCTGGTGGCAACCATCGCCGCCGGACTGCTCGATCCCGCCCGAGGCATCTGGGGCCATGCCCTGGCCGGTTTTGCGGCAGCACTCGCAATCGCCATCGGCGCCGAGACGACGCCGCTGGTGGCCGTCGCCTGCGCTGCGGTCGGCGTTCTCTGGGCGATCGAGGGCCTTGCCTATGCAAGGGCTGCCCGTGCTTTTGCCCTGACCCTGCTCGTCAGTCTCTCGGCCATGTTCTTTGCCACGGTCCCTGCAGCGCAATATGCCTTGGTGACCTGCGACAGCCTGTCGATAGGTTTTTATGCCATGGTCGGCATCGGGGCCGGGTCGCTTTTCGTCGCGACGCAATTGCCGGGCATGCAGGATCGCCGTCTGCGCTTCGTCGCAATCGGAGTGACCGGTCTGCTGGTGGCGGTGGGGGCGCTCACCATCGCGCCGCAATGCCTGCAAAACCCGTTGAACGATCTCGATCCGCTGCTTCACACGCTCTGGCTTTCGGGTGTGATCGAGGCGCAGTCCTTTCTCGATCAGATGGCGCGGGAACCCTCGGCCTTCGGTGGCTTCTACGCTGTCGGTTTCTTTGCGATCTGCGTTTGCATCTTCCGGATCGCCAATGACGATCGGCTTCGCCCGCATGCCATCCTGCTCGGGCTGATCGGCATCTGTTTTATCATTGCGCTTGTGCAGGTGCGCGGCGCCATCTTCGTCAACCTGCTGGCCATTCCGCCGCTGGCCTTGCTGATCGGCGAGTTACGGCTGAAAGCGCGGGAAGAACCCGAGCAGCTTGGAACGGGACTTCTCTTTGCCCTTGCGACCTTGCTCTCCGTGCCGAGTGCCTGGGCGCTGTTCGGCGTACTCTTTGTTGAAGGCACGGCCGGCGTGGCCAACCGCATGAAGGGTCTCGCCCAGCCGACCGGTACGGGCGAAATCGAGGCCGCTTGCGAGGCACCGGCCGGTTTTGCCACGCTAAACAGCTTGCCGAAGGGCGTCGTCGTGGCACCTTCCGATCTGGGTGCGGAAATCCTGCGGTTCACCCCGCACCGGGTGCTCTCAGGGCCCTATCACCGCAATCAGGGCGGCATGCTGACCGAACTGCATATCGGACTTGCCAAACCCGAGGAGGCTGCTGCCTTCCTCAGGGGGGCCGGGGCTACCATCCTCGTCTTCTGCCCGGGTTTCCAGCAGACCCAGAAGATCGCCGGCACCAAGGCTGACGGTCTCTATGCCGGCATGCTGAAGAGCGAGGTGCCCAGTTATCTCAGCCGTGTAGCCATCGACGGTCCCTCCGGCATGCAGATCTACCGCGTCGAACTGCCCTGATGCGAAGCTCGGGGATCACCCGCGCGAGCGGGCTGATCTTGGCCCCGTTTTCCGCTAGGAAAAGGGCATGAGCAATTTCTTCGACAACGATTCGCCGACGAACCTGACCGAGTTTTCCGTTTCGGAACTCTCGGGCTCGATCAAGCGCACCATCGAGACGTCATTCGATCACGTGCGTGTGCGCGGCGAAATCTCCGGCTATCGCGGGCCGCATTCTTCGGGGCATGCCTATTTCAGCCTGAAGGACGACAAGGCGCGCATCGATGCGGTGATCTGGAAGGGCTCCTTTTCCAAGCTGAAATATCGTCCGGAAGAGGGCATGGAGGTGATCGCCACCGGCAAGGTCACCACCTTTCCCGGCTCGTCCAAATACCAGATCGTGATCGAGACGCTGGAGCCTGCCGGTGCCGGTGCGCTGATGGCGCTGATCGAAGAGCGCAAGCGGCGCCTGGGGCAGGAG
>JAIXSF010000236.1 GCA_027484835.1 Rhizobiaceae bacterium
ACACTGTCCGGGAACTCGGCAAGGCCCGCCTCTCGGATGAAATGCACGTTCTTCACCTCGACATGGACGCTACCCTTGCTTTCGTCTTCGAGCAGAATGTCGATGCGTGAGTTACGTCCGTAGCGCTGCTCGCGCTTCAGCGTCCGGAAGCCAGCGAGCGGCGGCACCATCCCGGCAAGGATTGCCTCTTCGGCAAGGCGATTGGGAAGTGCCGTGTTGATCCCGACCACAGTGCCGTCGGCCTCCACCAGCTCGAGCGCATGGGCATATTTGCGGCTGGCAGAATCATGGCGCGACAACCAGATTCTTGATCCAGGCGCGGTCAGCCCACGCATTGAGCCGGTGTTCGGGCAAAATCCAGTGATCTCGGCACCATCCTCGAGAATGGCGTCGAACAGGAAGCGCTTGTACCGGCGAACCAGCCGCGCAGGAATGAGAGGCTGGGAAAATATCATCCTCTGATGGCGCTGCCTTCAAACTCTTGCAAGCACGTAACGCCCTGGTGCGTCCGCGATCGCATTCAGGGCGTCGCCACCCGGTTTGCGAGCCGGAACGCGTTCATCATCGAGGTTTTCGACCCAGATCTGCCAGTGCGGCCACCAGGAGCCCGGTGTTTCCTTCGCGTTGGCCATCCAGTCTTCATAGGTGCCGCTGACGGCCCCATTCGTCCAGTACTGGTACTTCTGCTTGTCCGGCGGATTGACGACACCGGCGATATGGCCCGAGCCCGAGACGACATAGTCCACCGGTCCACCAAAAAGACTGCTGCCGACAAACACCGATTTTGCCGGAGCAATATGGTCTTCCTTGGTCGCCAGATTGTAGATCGGGATTGTCACGTCCTTCAGCGACAGCGTCTTGCCGGCAATCTGCATCCTGCCCTGGCTCAGCGTGTTGTTGAGGTAGCAGTTGCGCAGGTAGAAAGAGTGGTTCGCCGCCGCCATGCGGGTCGAATCGGAGTTCCAGTACAACAGGTCGAAGGGCATCGGATCCTGGCCCTTCAGGTAGTTGTTGACGAAATAGGGCCAGATCAGCTCGGAAGCGCGCAGCATGTTGAAGGCCGCCGCCATCTTCGAGCCGTCGAGATAGCCTGTCTCGTGCATGCGCTGTTCGAGGCTCGTCAGTTGGCCTTCATCGACGAACACCTTCAGATCGCCCGCATAGGTAAAGTCGACCTGCGTGGTGAACAGCGTGGCGCTGGCGATGCGCTTGTTTTTCTCCTGCGCATGCAGTGCAAGGGCCGCCGCAAGCAGCGTGCCGCCCACGCAGTAGCCGATCGCATTCACCTCGCGTTCGCCGGTTGCCTTCTCCACCGTGTCGAGTGCGAAGTCGACACCTTCGCGGATATAGGCCTCCCAGTCCTTTGTCGCATGGCGTTCGTCGGGGTTAACCCAGGAAATGACGAAGACCGTATGCCCCTGGTCGACGCACCATTTGATGAAGCTCTTCTGCGGATTGAGGTCGAGAATATAGAACTTGTTGATCCAGGGCGGGCAGATGAGAAGAGGGCGCTTCAGCACCGTGTCGGTGGACGCCTCGTACTGGATGACCTCGCAGACGTCGCTCTGGGCGATCACCTTGCCCGGCGTGATCGCCATGTTTTCGCCGACGGCGAACTTGCTGGTATCGGTCTGGCGGATTCGCAGGTCCCCGCCGCCGGCTGCGATATCCTCGGCCAGCATCTGCATGCCCTTCACGAGGTTTGCACCGCTGCTGTGCACTGTCTCCTTGTAGAGTTGCGGATTGGTCGCGACGAAATTGGCCGGCGAGAGAGCCGCCGTAATTTGCCGCATGTAGAAATTCGCCTTGTGCCGCGTGTGCTCATCAAGTCCGCCTGCGTCATTGACCATCTTCTCGGCCCATTGGGTCAGGACAAGATAGGTCTGGCGCAGGAAGTCGAAGAAGGGATTTCGCTCCCAGTCCTCATCTGAGAAACGCTTGTCCTTAGGCAGAGGATCGCTGACGGCCTGTTCCGGTGTCGCGAATCGCGCCAGCGACCGGCTCCAGACGCCGAAGACCGCGTTAAGCAAGTGCGTTTGCGCTTCGAGCGTCCGCTTCGGGTCGGACATCCAGTATTCCGCCACCTTGCCCATGATCTTCACGAGCTCTGCAACCGGTTCGGAAACAGGATCGACGATTTCCCCGGTTTCCCGGGGTTTCAGCCAGACGGATGCGGCCTTGCCGAGATTTTCGAGCGCCTTGGCGGCGTTCACCGCGAATGCCTGCGGATCCTTGATGATATAGGGCTCGATCAGTTTCGGATCGAACGCGGCACCCGCTTCGGCCTCTTCCCGCGTCCTGTCCATGCCGTCCTCCCCAGGATTGTTCTGGCGTCTTTTGTATTTGCCTATCCTGCATGAAAACGACTACAAGTTCCAGCGATTGGCGCATAGTCTTTCGAACAGGATGGATGATTGCGCCCTTGAGGAATGTCAGTTTTCCGCGTGAACGCGGGCGGTCGAGGCCATGGTGCAGAGCAATTTCCGTTTTTTGAACCAGGCGCTGGTCGCCGCATTTCTCGCACTGTTGGCGGGAACCGGATGTCAGTCGACGGCTCCAGCCACGACTGAGGTCGCAGCCGTTCCCGCAGCCCTCGAGGTCAATGTCGAGGATCCGGACAATCCGGAGGCCAATGGGCCACGCACGACCTACCCCGACGGCTACCCGAATTTTGCGGGTTCGCTGAACGCTGCAAACGTGCAGATGAACAATGAGGAAGCGACCGCCCTGCAGGCGCAACTGACCTCGCTCGGAGCGCTGCGCAAGACCGGCAGCATAAGCGAGGCCGAGTATCAGGCACGGCTCGCCGAACTGCGCAAGCTGGCAGCGCAGCATGGCGCCGAGACCCAGGCCCAGATCGCCAATTAAGGCTTGCGCTGGCGGCGTTTTTTTCGCAAAGCAACAAGAGCGTTTTTGACATAAAATTTCGTCGGCGATTCAGGCCTCAGGTCGGATTTGCGACAAATTTTCCTGCAAGCGCTCTGATTGGGATATCATCACGCGTATTCGGTTTTGCGCCTCGTTGCGATGCGGGTGATCACTGGGAAAACGAGCGCGCCTGCCGCGGTTCTGATCCGCGCGGTTTCAGGGGTTGAAGATGGAAGAGTTTCACAAAGTCCGGCGCCTGCCGCCTTACGTTTTCGAACAGGTCAACCGTTTGAAAGCAAGCGCGCGAGCCGGTGGGGCCGACATCATCGACCTCGGCATGGGGAACCCTGACCTTCCGACCCCGCAGGCGATCGTCGACAAGCTTTGCGAAATCGTCCAGGACCCCCGCACCCATCGCTCTTCCTCGTCCAAGGGCATTCCGGGCCTGCGTCGCGCCCAGGCGGCCTATTACGCCCGTCGCTTCAACGTGAAGCTCAATCCCGACACGCAGGTCGTGGCCACCCTCGGCTCCAAGGAAGGCTTCGCCAACATGGCGCAGGCGATCACCGCACCTGGTGACGTCATCCTCTGCCCGAACCCCACCTATCCGATTCATGCCTTCGGCTTCCTGATGACCGGCGGTGTCATCCGCTCGATTTCGATCGAGCCGGACGAGACCTTCTTCCCGCCGCTCGAGCGTGCCGTGAAGCACTCGATCCCGAAGCCGCTGGCGCTGATCATCAACTATCCGTCGAACCCGACGGCCCGCGTTGCAAGCCTCGACTTCTACAAGGACGTCATCGCGTTCGCGAAGAAGCATGACATCATCGTGCTGTCAGACCTTGCCTATTCGGAAATCTACTTCGATGGCGATCCGCCGCCGTCCGTGCTCGAAGTCCCGGGCGCCATCGACTGCACCGTCGAATTCACCTCGATGTCCAAGACCTTCTCCATGCCCGGCTGGCGCATGGGCTTCGCCGTCGGCAACGAGCGGCTGATCTCGGCGCTGACCCGCGTGAAGTCCTACCTCGACTATGGTGCCTTCACGCCGATCCAGGTGGCTGCCACCCATGCGCTGAACGGCGATGGCTCCGACATCGCGGAAGTCCGCAGCGTCTACAAGCGTCGCCGCGACGTCATGGTTGAGAGCTTCGGCAAGGCCGGCTTTGAAGTGCCGCCGCCGGCCGCCACCATGTTCGCCTGGGCGAAGATCCCGGAGAAGTTCCGTCATCTCGGTTCGCTGGAATTCTCCAAGTTGCTCGTCGAAAAGGCCGATGTGGCCGTGGCCCCCGGCATCGGGTTCGGTGAAATGGGCGACGAATATGTCCGTCTCGCCCTTGTCGAGAACGAGCACCGCATCCGCCAGGCCGCCCGCAACATCAAGAAGTTCCTGTCGACGGCTGATGAGACCATGCACAACGTGATTTCGCTCAACGCCCACCGTTGAGCCCACGTTGCGCCCCAGGCGGTCCCGTCAGGACCGCCTCACTTCTTCTTCGATGACGTCAGGAATGCCTCATGGCAAATGCCCTTAAAATCGGCGTGGCGGGTCTGGGTACCGTCGGTGCCTCGCTTGTCCGTATCCTCCAGACCCGCGCCAATGCGCTGACCGTCGCCTGTGGTCGCCCGATCGCGGTCACGGCCGTCTCGGCTCGCGACGCCTCCAAGGATCGCGGCATCCTGATGGATGGCATCACCTGGTATGCGGATCCGGTCGAGATGGCGAGGGACGCCGACATCGACGTCTTCGTCGAACTCGTTGGTGGTTCTGAAGGGGCAGCCGAAGATTCGGTCCGTGCAGCGCTTGGACGCGGTCTGCATGTCGTGACGGCCAACAAGGCGCTTCTGTCGCGCCACGGCGTTGAACTGGCCAAACTCGCCGAAGAAAAAGGCCGCCTGCTGAACTACGAAGCGGCGGTCGCTGGCGGCATTCCCGTCATCAAGACGCTGCGCGAGTCGCTGACCGGCAACAATTTCTCCCGCATCTACGGGATCATGAACGGCACTTGCAATTACATCCTGACCCGGATGGAGCGTGAGGGCCTGTCCTTTGCCGATTGCCTCAAGGAAGCCCAGCGCCTCGGCTACGCCGAAGCCGATCCGAGCTTCGACATTGAAGGAAATGATACCGCCCACAAACTGTCGATCCTGACGACGCTCGCCTTCGGCTGCGAAATCTCGGCGGACAAGATCTATCTCGAAGGCATCACCAACATCTCGATCGAGGACATCCATGCGGCGGCCGATCTCGGCTACCGCATCAAGCTCCTCGGCGTGGCCCAGAAGACCGAAAGCGGCATCGAGCAGCGCGTCCATCCGACGATGGTGCCGCTCGACAGCGTGATTGCCCAGGTTGATGGCGTGACGAATGCGGTGGCGCTCGAATCCGACATTCTCGGCGAATTGCTGATGGTCGGCCCGGGTGCCGGCGGCAATGCCACGGCATCTGCCGTGCTCGGTGACATCACCGATATTGCGAAAAGCCGTCCGGGTGCACAGGAAGTGCCCGTCCTCGGCCGTCCTGCCCATCTGCTTGAGCCGTATCGTCAGGCCGAGATGCAGAGCCATGAAGGTGGCTACTTCATCCGCCTTACCGTCCAGGACCGCACCGGCGTCTTCGCCAGCATCGCAACGAAGATGGCGGAGAACGCCATTTCGCTCGAATCGATCGTCCAGCATTCCAAGCAGCCTGTGACGCCGGATCGCCCCCAGACGATCATCCTTGTCACCCACGCGACGATGGAAAGCGCTGTCCGCAAGGCCGTCGGTGCCATCAAGGGCGAAGGTTACCTGATCGGCGAGCCGCAGGTGATTCGGATCGAACGCCCCAAAACCTGAACGGGATGGCACTCGGCGGAGCACTCCAGTCTGCCGACAACCGGCAGACCATGCCAGAATCATCATTAATCAGATGATTCCTGGCGGTTGCCTGCCTGGGCTCTCGCCAAAAGTTTAATGCGAGCGTAGTCTCCGACCTCTATCGGGTCCTGGGGAGGAGTTCGTCGATGGGATTGGTAAAAGGCAGAGCGCCGTGGATTGAACTATCCGACGGCATTCTGGACGGTGACGATCAATCGTCACTGCCTCGCGAAGGCGAGCGCTTGATTTCCGAGGCGTCGGTCGAAACGCGTGCCGATTGGGCTCTTCTGTTCGTTCTCGCCGCATTCATGGCCGTCGCCTTTGCATTAGTCGCGTGGTTGATGTCCTGAGGTAACGGCTCAGCCTTGTGGCCCTCGGGCTTCGGCCTCTGGTGATTTTCTGCGATCGGTATAGAACGGGTGAGGGCGGTGCCACCGCCCATGGCCCTGTAGCGCAGGCTCGCAAGCGCCTGCGCACCCGCAAAGAGCAGTAATGTCGACTGAACCGGTAGATCCCGTCATCCGCGCCTTCCTCGGCGTTGAACACTCCGCCAGCGGCCAGCGCTGGATGTCCCGCACCGACCAGGCCGGCCAGAACCGTGCGCTTGCGATCAGCCAGCTGCATGGCATTCCCGAGCTCGTCGCCCGCGTGCTGGCGGGAAGGGGCGTCGGTGTGGACGAGGCACCGGCCTTCCTCGATCCGACCATTCGCAATCTCATGCCTGACCCGTCAAAGCTCACCGATTGCGACGCGGCAGCTCAGCGCATCGTGGAGGCGATCGACCGAAAGGAACGCGTCGCGATCTTCGGCGACTATGACGTCGACGGGGCCGCGTCCTCAGCACTCATGGCCCGCTTTCTCCATCATTTCGGTATCGAGGCCGAGATCTACATTCCGGACCGCATTTTCGAAGGCTATGGCCCCAATGCGGCAGCCATCGACCAGCTGATCGAGCGCGGCGCGAACCTCCTGATTACCGTCGACTGCGGATCGACCAGCATCGAAGCGCTGGGGGCTGCCGAACGGCGCGGCGTTGACGTTGTTGTCATCGACCACCACCAGATGGGCCACGAGATGCCGGTCTGTCATGCGCTGGTGAACCCAAATCGCGAGGACGACCTCTCGGGGCAGGGCCATCTCTGCGCCGCCGGTGTGGTGTTCATGGTGCTGGTCGCCACACTTCGGGTTCTGCGAGAGGCCGGCCATCCGCATGCGCGCTCTCTCGACCTGCTCGCCTGGCTCGATCTCGTGGCGCTCGCCACCGTCTGCGATGTGGTGCCGCTGAAGGGCCTGAACCGCGCCTATGTGACCAAGGGCCTGATCGCCGCCCGTCATCAGAACAATGCCGGTATGGCGGCTCTCTTGAGGGTGGCCGGGATCGGCGGGCCTGTGACGCCCTACCATTTCGGCTTTCTGCTCGGGCCCAGAATCAATGCCGGTGGTCGCATCGGCGATGCAGCTCTCGGCAGCCGGCTGCTGACGCTCGATGACGCGGCAGAAGCCGATGAGATCGCAGCGAAGCTCGACGAGCTGAACCGTGAGCGCCAAGCGATGGAAGCCATTATGCTGGCCGAGGCAGAAGCCGAGGCGATGGCCGAATACGGCACGGGCGAGCGGGCAGCCGTGATCGTCACCGCCAAGGAAAACTGGCACCCCGGCATCGTCGGCCTGCTCGCAGCACGGCTCAAGGAGAAGTTCAAACGCCCGGCCTTCGCCATTGCCTTCGATCCCCTGGGCAAGGGCACCGGTTCCGGCCGCTCGATCAACGGTTTCGACATGGGCCGGATGGTCCGGGCCGCGGTCGACGAGGGCCTGCTGGTCAAAGGTGGCGGGCATGCCATGGCGGCGGGCCTGACGGTCGAGCGGTCGAATCTAGGACGCCTGCGCAGTTTCTTCGACGAACAGGCCACTTCTCAGGTATCGGCGCTTGCCGCCAACCAGACGCTGAAGATTGATGGTGCCATCGGTGCCTCGGGCGCGACGCTTGCGCTCGTCGACCAGCTGGAGGCTGCAGGCCCCTATGGCTCGGGCCATCCGCAACCCATCTTCGCCGTGCCGCTGCACCGTCTCAAGGACGCTCGCCCCGTGGGGACGACCCATATCAAGATTACGCTGGAAGGCATGGATGGAAAGCGCCTGGAGGGGATAGCCTTCCGGGCAGCCGAAACCGATCTCGGCCATTTCCTGATGAACAACCGTGGCAACCAGGTGCATGTCGCAGGCACGCTGAGCGCCGATCACTGGCAGGGCAACAGACGCGTGCAGTTCCGCGTTATGGACGCTGCAAAGGCGCCGTAAGGCGGAAGATCTTAGCTGATATCGAGGAGATCGAAGTGGCACGCCCTAGGGGAGTCGAACCCCTCTTCCCAGAATGAAAATCTGGTGTCCTAACCGATAGACGAAGGGCGCGTGCGCTTCGGTGGCGCCCTTATGGCCGGAACTTCCGGCAAGCGCAAGAGGCTTTGAACGCCATGGGACGATTTTTTCCACAGGCGAGCACAGAGGCAGTATGTCAAGCACAAACAAACACTTGCGCGTAAGCTGTCCACAGGTTGCGAATTGTCGGGGAAGATCGAAGTGGCACGCCCTAGGGGAGTCGAACCCCTCTTCCCAGAATGAAAATCTGGTGTCCTAACCGATAGACGAAGGGCGCGTGCGCTTCG